>JAFAGU010000172.1 GCA_019237595.1 Betaproteobacteria bacterium
CTCCCAGCCGTCGCGCACGGACGTGGAGCCGCCGGTGATCTGGCCGCCGAGCATGCCGTTGATGTACACCTCGCCCGGAGGCGCGAACTCGACCTTCACCTTGTTCAGGTCGACTTCCAGCTCCTCGGCGACGAGCGTGGGCATGGACATCACCACGCCCTGCCCCATCTCGGAGCGCGCGCAAAGGATCGTGACGGTGTTGTCCGCGGCGACCTTCACCCAGGCGTTGATCGCAGTTGCCTCTCCTTCCTTCGAAAAGGCATTTTTGAAGGGAAGGGCAACACCAATGACCAACCCTCCACCGGCAACGGCCGTGGTCTTGAGAAACTCGCGTCGGGTCGTCATGGTCAGCCCTCCTTCGTGCCGGCGGCTTTGTGGATCGCGGCGCGGATGCGCGGATACGTGCCGCAGCGGCAGGCGTTCCCGTCCATCGCCGCGTCGATGTCCGCGTCGCTCGGCTTCGGGTTCGAGGCGAGGAGCGCGGTGGCGCTCATGATCTGGCCCGACTGGCAGTAGCCGCACTGCGGGACGTCGAGGTCGCGCCACGCGGCCTGGACCTTCTTGCCGAGCTCGGTGGCGCCGATGCCTTCGATCGTCGTGACTTTCTTGCCGGCGGCGGCCGAGAGCGGCGTGCCGCAGGAGCGCACGGGCTGGCCGTCGAGGTGCACGGTGCACGCGCCGCAAAGCTGCATGCCGCAGCCGAATTTCGTTCCGGTCATGCCGAGCGTATCGCGCACGACCCAGAGCAGCGGCGTGCTCGGGTCCGCGTCGACGCTCACCTTCTTGCCGTTGACGGTGAGGCTGGTTGCCATTTGTTGCCTCCTCCCAGAGGTGTACAGCGGTGTACAGCGGGGACCACGATTGTGGGCCCAAGCCCCGCCGCGGGCAATCGCCCGGGCGGTTCTTATGCGAGATATTTCCGGAAGTGCTCGATGGTGCGCTGCCACGCAAGCTTGGCGGCGTCAGGCTTGTAGCGGGGCGTGGAGTCGTTGTGGAAACCATGCTGCGTGCCGGGATACACAAAAGCTTCATATTTCGCCCCGGCGGACTTGAGGGCGCTTTCGTACGCGGGCCACATCCCGTTCACGTTGGGATCGCTCTCCGCAAAATGCAGGAGCAGCGGAGCGCGGATCTTGGGCACGCCCGCCGTCGCCGCGGCCGCGCCGTAGAAAGGCGCCGCCGCCTGCAGGTCGGCTCCCATCTCGACCGCAAGGTAGTTCGTCGTTCCTCCGCCCCAGCAAAACCCGGTGGCGGCGAGCTTGCCGTTGCAGGCCTTGAGCGACTTCAGGTAGCGGGCGCCGTTCAGCATGTCGACCCGAAGCTTCGCCTGGTCGAGGCTCGCCTGGAGCTGGCGGCCGTCGTCGTCGTTTCCAGGATAGCCGCCGCTCGGCGTGAGCCCGTCGGGCGCGAGCGCGAGGAAGCCGTCCACCGCCGCACGGCGAGCCACGTCCTCGATGTAGGGATTCAAGCCGCGGTTCTCGTGGATGACGAGCACCGCGGGAAACGGCCCGTTCCCCGCCGGCGTGGCGAGGTACCCGCGCATCGTGCCGCCGTTGCCGCCGGGCGAGGGATAGTGCACGTACTCCGCCTTCATGCGCGGATCGGTGAACGACACCTGCTGCGCCCGTGCGTAGTCGGGCATGAGCGCCTGCGCCATCACGAGCCCTCCGGCGCACACCGCCGCCGCGCGCGCGAGGAACTCCCGCCGGTCGATGCGGCCGTGGCAGTACTCGTCGTAGAGGTCGAGGACGCGCTGGTCGATGTCGTTCTGCGTAACGGGCCGCTCAGCGACCGCCGACGACGTTGCCTCGTTCATATACAAGCCTCCTCCGTGGGAGCACGCAGTCTGACACACGTTGCCGGCAGCGGCGCTCAGGCGCCGAGCAGCGCCTGCAGCGTTTCGGGGGCGATCGGCTTGAGGAGGTGGCCGTCGAACCCGGCTCCGCGCGCGAGCTCGCGGTCGGAAGGCTGGCCGTAGCCGGTGACCGCGATCAGGCGGAT
The DNA here is from genome assembly GCA_019237595.1 of Betaproteobacteria bacterium. Lineage (GTDB taxonomy): Bacteria > Pseudomonadota > Gammaproteobacteria > Burkholderiales > SG8-39 > SCGC-AG-212-J23. Next base: position 2,002 of record JAFAGU010000172.1, read on the forward strand.
GCCGCCGTTCGGGATCACCTTCCGGATCGAGCGCGCGACTTCATAGCCGTTCATCGTCGGGAGGCCGACGTCGATGAGGGCGATGTCCGGGCGCGCGCTCAGCACGAGGTCGAGGCCGGCGGCCCCGTCGCTCGCCATGGCGACTTCGTGGCCCCACATCGTGAGGACCATGCGCAGCGACTCGCGGATGTCGATGTTGTCTTCGACGACCACGATGCGGCGCCGACGCCTGGGTGCCTGCTCGCTCACCGCCGCCGGCTCCGCTTGGGCACGCCCTTCCGCAACCGGCAGGCGAACGACGAAGCGCGCGCCTTGCCCGCTGCCCTCGCTCGTCGCCTGCACGGAGCCGCCATGCAGCTCGGCGAGGCGCTTGACGATGGTGAGGCCCATGCCGAGGCCGCCCGCGCTGCGGTCGAGCGTCGGGTTCACCTGGAGGAACGGATCGAAGAGCCGCTCGCGCTCGCTCTCGGCGAAGCCGACGCCTTCGTCCTCGACTGCGACGAGCGCCTCGCCGCGCTCGATGCCCGTCTGGACGCGGATTTCCGAAGGCGAGGGCGAGAACTTGGCGGCGTTGTTGACGAGGTTGCAGACGATCTGCTCCACGCGCACCGGGTCGGCGTCGACGGGCAGCGCTTCGGCGCCGTAGCGCACGGTGACGCGGTGGCCGCGCGCCTGCGCGCCGGGCATCGAGGTCTCGACCGCCGCGGCGACCGCGCGGTTGAGGTCGATCCGCTGCTTCTGCAGGACGACCTTGCCCCGCTCGAGGCGCGCGACGTCCATCAGGTCGTCGACCATGCGCACGATGTGGCTCACCTGCCGGTCGAGGATGTCGGTGCTCGTGTAGAGCATCGGGTCCTCGCTCTTCAGCTTGCGCAGCAGGTAGACGGCGTTGCGCATCGGCGCGAGCGGGTTGCGCAGCTCGTGCGCGAGCATGGCGAGGAATTCGTCCCGCAGCCGCACGGCGCTCTCGCGCTGCGCGATGAGCTCGCCCACTTCGCGCTGCCGCGCGGCCGCGCGCAGCGCCACCTGCACCGCGGAAACGAGCGTGTGCGGATTGAGCGGCCGGTCGAGGAGCGTGACGTTGCCCGAGCTCGGAAACGCTGCGGCGACGACCGAGCCGACCGTCGCGACGTCGCGCGAGACGACGATGAGCGGCGTGTCGCACCACGCCGGCAGGCGGCCGAAGGCTTCGGCGAGGGCGGCGAGGTCCTCGGCGACCAGCGCTTCCTCCACGAGGATGATGCAGCCCGTGCGCTCGTCGAGCGCGAACGCGAGCTCCCGCAGGCCGGAAAAGCATCGCGCGCCTATGCCATGCGCCGCGAGCACTTCGACTGCGAGCTCGGCGTCCGCCGGGTTCGGCGACACCATGCACGTGAGGGTTTCGGCCTGCGGCATTCGCTAGGAAGGGCGGCTCCCGCCGCGGCCCCCGCCGAGGTACGAGGGCACGCCGGTCAGCACGCCCTGGAAGTCCGCGAGCGGCGGGCCGACGACGACGCCGCCCGCGGCGAGCGTGAGCTCGCGCACCGTGCCCTCGTGCGGGCCGCTTCGCTTCTTGATGATCGAGATCGCCTTGCGGATGTTGCCGAGGGCCTCGAAGTAGCGCGTGATGATCACGCTGTCGGCGAGGTAGCTCACGTCGATCGGCGCGCCCATCGGGCCGACGAGGCCGTGCTGCGCGAGGATCATGATCGTCATCACGCCCTGCTGGTTGAGGTAGGTGAGGAGCTCGTGCAGGTGCAGGTGCAGGAACTCCTCGTGGGGCATGGCGGTCACGTAGCCGTTCAGGCTGTCGAGGACGATGATCTTCACGTCGTCGCGCTCCACCGCGTCGCGGATGCCGGCGGCGAGCTCTCCCGGCGAGATCTTCGCCGGATCCATCTGCTCGACCTTGAGCAGCCCCTTCTGCATGAGCGGCGTGAGGCCGATGCCCATGTCCTCGGCGCGCTGGCGGAGCGTCGCCGTGGTCTCGTCGAAGACGTAGTAGTTCACGCGCTCCCCGCGGCTCGCGGCGGCATGCGCATACATCGCGGCGAGGGTCGACTTGCCGCTGCCCGCCGGGCCGATCACGAGGTTGCTCGTGCCGTAGTGCAGGCCCTGCCCGAGGAGCACGTCGAGCTGGGCGTTGCCGCTCAGCGCGGCCGCCTTGCGGAACGGCGTGTGGTGCTCGGCAGCCACGAGCCGCGGGAAGACCCGCAGGCCGCCTTTCTCGATGATGTAGTCGTGGGTGCCCTCGCGGAAGGGCACGCCGCGGATCTTGGTGACGGAAAGGCTGCGCCGGAAGACGCCGTACTTGAGCGGCGCGGCATTGAGCGCGAGCGCGCCATGCACGATGCTGTGCACCTGGATGTCGGAGCCTTCGGAGGTGCGGTCGTCCACCAGCAGCACCGTGCAACCAAGCTCGGCGAGCTGCTGCTTCAGGCGCAGGACCTCGCGCCGGTAGCGCAGCGGGCTCTGCGAGAGCATGCGCATCTCGGAGAGCGAGTCGAGCACCACGCGCGCGGGCTTCTCGCGCTGGATCGCGTCCATCAGCATCTTCATGAGCTGCGTGAGCTCGACCTCGGCCGACTGGAAGAGCGTCGTCGGGCCCTTGGAGCCGATGGCGCGCTCGATCGCCGAGAGCTCGATGATCGAGAGGTTCCCGAGGTCCCATCCGTGGGACTGCGCCACCGCCTCGAGCTCCTGCCGCGTCTCCGAGAGCGTCACGTAGAGGCAGCGCTCGCCGGCGCGCTTGCCCTCGAGCAGGAACTGCATCGCGAGCGTCGTCTTCCCGACGCCGGGATTCCCCTCCACGAGGTAGAGGCAATTGCGCGGCAGGCCGCCGCCGACGATGTCGTCGAGGCCGGGCACGCCGCTCGCGCACTTCTGCGTGATCGGGTTCATTTCGCGATTCCTGGAAGGTCCGCCAGCATATAGAAAGACCGGCGGCGACAGTCGTTCGTTGTCGCGCTTTCAACTACAAAAGCCGCGAACTAGTACGTGCCGCGGAAAGCGTCGTGGCCGGCGAGGTAGCCGGTATTCGTGATCGCCGGATTGCGGTTGACGAGCGGGCGATTGAAGAGCGGGTGCTTCATGCTCCTCACCTCGTGCTCGATCTGGAAGAGCCTCTTCGCGTCCTTCGGGTCGACGATCCACTGGAAGCGCCACTCGTGCGCGTCGGTCTCCATCGTGACGAGGCCGCGCTCCTTGAGCCACGCGTAAGGCGAGGAGAAGTCCGCGATGTAGATCTGGATGTGGTGGCCGTCGTACTCGGGCAGCTGCTTCTTTGTTTCCGTGAAGAATAGCTTTTGCGCTCTTCCAATCAGAACCTTCGCTTGTGAACCCGAATGGCGCGCCGGCGCCTTCATCACCTCGTTATAGAAGCGGGCGATGCCCGCTGATGTAGCAGGCGGCACGTCGAAGTCCACGTATACGAGGCCGAGCTCCGTGCGCGGATACTCGTCGGAAGGCGCATGGCAGCGGATGCGGGTTCCCCAAGGATCGGTTGCTTCGACGCAGTCTTTCTTTCTTTCAAAAGAGAATTCTCTCGAAGAACCGATTACGCGCTTCATTTCCTTGCCGGCATGCTCGAGCCTCCGCTCGAGGTCGTCGAGGCTCGGCACGATGAACCCGGCGGTGCCGCGCAGGCGCTCGAAGCGCGGCGGAACCGCGCGGCTCGGCATGTGCACCTGCGTGCGGCCGAAGTTCAGCCAGATGTTCTCGAGCCCCGGGAAGATGTAGGGATCGCGCGTGCCGCCGAGGCCGACCACGTAAAAGAGCACCGCGAGCCGCTGGTCGTCGATCACGCAGTTGAAGTGCTCGAGGTGCACGATGTTGCCGACGTCCTCGCTCGCGCGGTCGTGCTGCTTCATCTTCTCGGGCGCGTTCATGGCGCTAGTTTATGCCCCATACGCGCTTCGCGAAATCGGGATAGTCGGCCGCAAGAAGGGGGGTGACTTTGGTTTTCAATAAATTCATTTCTTCACTTGAAGGTGGAGCAGTGATTGCAACCCCCGGAGCTGATTCGAATTCGAAGCCGGTGAGACTCCTCACTTCGTCCACCGTAGACCCTGGGTGCACGCTTTCGAGCCGGAAGAGGCGCCGATCCTTCTGCCACGAGAAGAGAGCCTTGCCGGTGAGGAGCGCCGCCGGATGGCCGGTCGCGGAGATGAATTCCACCTTCGGGACCAGCACGCGCTTCGAGTGCTCCTCGCGGAAGAGGATCGCGTGCGGCACCGCCTGGTACATGAAGGCCGAGCCGAACGAGCCGGGAAAGCGCTTGCCGCCCGCGTTCATGA
>JAFAGU010000177.1 GCA_019237595.1 Betaproteobacteria bacterium
GAGCGGGTCAATCGCTTCGGCAGCGGGCTCGGCGAGCTGGGGCTCGACATGGAGGACCGAGTGCTGCTCGGCATGGCGGACGGCATCGACTGGCCGGTCGCGTTCCTCGGCGCCATCCGGGCAGGGGTCATTCCCATCGCAGTGAATACCCTCCTCACGACCAAGGACTACGAGTACATTCTCTCCGACAGCCGCGTCCGCGCGCTGGTCGTGTCGGAGGCGCTCCTGCCCCAGTTCGAGCCGCTTCTCAGCAACCTGCGATTCCTGAAGCACGTCATTGTTTCGGGCAAGGATGCCAAGGGGCACCTGCCTTTCGACGGCATTCTCAAGCGCGGCAAAGCCAGCTTTCGCGCCGCGCCGACCACAAGCGACGACGCGTGTTTCTGGCTCTATTCGTCGGGCTCGACCGGCATGCCGAAGGGCACGGTGCACGTGCACTCGAGCATGGCGCTCACCGCCGAGCTCTACGCGAAGGGCGTCCTCGGCATGAGCGAGGCGGACACGGTCTTCTCCGCGGCGAAGCTCTTCTTCGCCTACGGCCTTGGCAACGCGCTTTCCTTCACGCTCTATACCGGAGCGACGGCGGTGCTCATGGGAGAGCGGCCAACGCCCGCGTCCGTGTTCAGGCGATGGGTGGAGCGCAAGCCCACCATCTTCTTCGGTGTCCCCACGCTTTACGCCGCGATGCTCGCCTCGACCGATTTTCCCAAGCGCGAGCAGCTCGCGTTGCGGGCCTGCGTCTCCGCCGGCGAGGCGCTGCCGCCGCAGATCGGCCGAAGCTTCCGCGAGCGCACGGGCGTCGACATCCTCGACGGCATCGGCTCCACGGAGATGCTGCACATCTTCCTCTCCAACCGGCCGGGCGCGGTCCGCCCCGGAACCACCGGCAAGCCGGTGCTCGGGTACGAGCTTCGCCTCGTGGACGAGCAGGGAAATCCGGTAAAGCAGGGCGAGCTCGGCGAGCTGCAGATCAAGGGCCCGACGCACGCCGCCTGCTACTGGAACAACCGGCAGAAGTCCGTGGCCACGTTCGTCGGCGGATGGACGAAGAGCGGCGACAAGTACAGCGTGGATGCGGACGGCTATTACGCGTACGGTGGCCGCTCGGACGACATGCTCAAGGTTTCCGGCATCTGGGTGTCTCCCGCGGAAGTGGAGGCCGCGCTCGTCGGCCACGACGCGGTCCTCGAGGCCGCCGTGGTGGGCGCCGAGGACGAGCAGAAGCTGGTGAAGCCCAAGGCCTTTGTCGTGCTCAAGCCGGGGCAATCCGCTTCCGATTCGCTGAAGGCCGCGCTCCAGCAGCACGTGAAGGAGAAGCTCGCGCCGTACAAGTACCCGCGGTGGATCGAATTCCTTCCGGAGCTGCCGAAGACCGCCACCGGGAAGATCCAGCGCTTCAAGCTGCGCTAGGCGGGGCAGCGTCGCGCGCCCCAGGCGGTGTATCCTAGGCCCATGGCCACGCGAAACGATCCCGCGACCGAGCTCAAGGTCGATCCCGGCAGCCTGTACCTCGAGGAAATCTTCACCGACCGGCGCGTCGGCACCATCCGGCGCCTCACGCCCGTCGGCAAGGACGGCCAGCGCGATCCGGCGCGTGCCGTGCTCTACATGGGCGAGACGCAGGTGCTCACGCCCGCCGGCGCGCTGCCGATCGGTTTCGAGATCGGCGCCGGATCGCTCGAGGAGGCGGCCGAGAAATTCGGCACGCTCGCGAAGGAAGCGATCGAGCGAACGGTGAAGGAGCTGCAGGAGCTGCGCCGCCAGGCGGCATCGTCCATCGTCGTGCCGCAGGGCCCGGTTCCGGGCGTCGGCGGCATGGGCGGCGGCGGCAAGATCCAGATTCCTTGATCGACCAGGTTCGCGGCTGGATCGACGCGTCGGCTCGCGTCGTGGTCCTGAGCGGCGCCGGAATCTCCACGGACTCCGGCATTCCCGACTTTCGCGGCCCGCAGGGCGTCTGGACGAAGGACCCGCTCGCCGAGAAGCTCTCCAACATCCACTACTACCTCGCGGATCCCGAGGTGCGCCGTCGCGCATGGAAGAGCCGCATCGCGAGCCCCGCCTGGGACGCGAAGCCGAACGCCGGGCATCTCGCGATCGTGGAGCTCGAAAGGCGCGGCAAGCTCCACGCGCTCATCACGCAGAACATCGACGAGCTGCACCAGCGCGCCGGCAACTCGCCGGACCGCGTGATCGAGGTGCACGGGAGCATGCGCCGCTTCATGTGCTGGGGCTGCGGCATGCGCGGCCCGATGGAGGAGGCGCTCGAGCGCGTGCGATCCGGCGAGGAGGATCCGGCGTGCCGCGATTGCGGCGGCATCCTGAAGAGCGACACCATTTCCTTCGGACAGGCCCTCGTGCCGGAAGTCATCGATCGGGCGCTGCAGGCTGCGGCGGAGGCGGATTTCTTCCTCGCGGTCGGCACGAGCCTCCAGGTCTATCCGGTGGCCGGCGCCGTGGAGATCGCCCGCCGAGCCGGCGCGCGCGTCGTGATCGTGAACGCGGAGCCGACGCCTTTCGACGCCATCGCCGACGCGGTGCTCGACGGCTCGATCAGCGAGGTGCTGCCGGCGATTACTTCAGGCCGAGAAAGCGCTTCGCGTTTCCGCCACTGATGTCGGCGGTGGCCTGCGCACCGAGCCCCGCTTTGGCGAGGACACCGAGCGGATCCTTCTCGCCCATGTTGAAGGGATAGTCGCTCCCGAGGACGACCTGCGAGGCGCCGAAGCTCTCGGCGAGGAACCGGATCGCCCGCGGCTCGAAGAGCAGGCAGTCGTAGAAGAACCGCCGCGCAATATCGCCTGGGGCCTCGCGCAAGGCTTCCTGAGCCTTGGGCAGGTTTTTCCACGCGTGGTCGAGGCGCGGGACGAGGATGGGCATGACGCCGCCGCCGTGGCTGAAGGCGATCCTCAAGCGCGGATGGCGCGAGGCGATGCCGCCGGTGACCAGCGACGCGGCGGCGAGGCCGATGTCGCCCGGAAAGCAGACCGCCTGCTCGGCGAACGGACCCACGATGCGGTCCATTCCGGCGGGACGCAGCGCATGGACGAACACCGCCGCGCCGCGCGACTCGCATTCGGCGAAGAAGGGCTCGAAGCGCGCGTCCCCGATCGATACGCCGTTCACATGGCTCGCGATCTCGACGCCCGCGAAGCGAAGCTCCGCGAGCACGAACTCGAGCTCGTCGAGGGAGGCATCGACATCCTGGAGCGGCACGGCGCCGAGCCCGACGAAGCGTTCCGGCGCGCGCTCGATCATGCGCGCGATTTCCTCGTTCAAGAACCGGATGAGCGCCTTGGCGTCGGCGAGCGGCAGCCAGTACGAAAGCAGCTCCGGCATGGGCGAGAGCGCCTGGCGCGCGACTCCCATCGCGCCCATGTCCTCGATGCGCCGCGGCACGCTCCAGCTTCCATCGGCGACCGTGCGGTACACCTTCCCGGAGATCATCACGTGCTTGTGGCAGGCATGCGCGTCCTGCATCGAAGGCCAGGGAACATTGGCGCCCTTGCCCGCGTACGGCGGGAAGCTTTCCGGAACGACGTGCGTATGGATGTCGATCGCCTCGGTCATCGCCGGGCGATTCTAAGCGCCGCAAACAACACGGCCGCCCGAAGGCGGCCGTGTTTCGAAGCGCTCGACTAGCCCGCTGGGGGCGGGGGAGGCGTGCCCACCGGAGGAGGCGGCGCCGCGCCAGCCGGCGGAGGAGGCGGCGGGGGCGGCGGAGCCGAAGGCCGCGGCGCCGCTGCGGGCGCATGCCTCGGCTCGTAGCGGCTCGCCATCGGGATCTGGTTGCCCTTCGCGTACATGCACTGCTGATACGCGATGTCGTAGCGCTGCTGGACGGTATGCGCCGACGTGCTGCCGGCGCCCGTGCCGGCGATCGCGCCGCCGGCCGTGCCGAGGGCCGCACCGCCCACGGCCGAACGGCCGCTGCCACCGAGCGCCGCGCCAGCAAGCGCGCCCACCGCCGCGCCCATCGCTGCGCTCTTCGCGCCCGAATCCATCTGCGCCTGCTCGGCGCTCGTTCCAAGCTGGTTCTGCGCGAACTGCCGGCACTCGTTGTCGTCGAAGCGGAACTGGTCGAAGCTCTTGCCCGAACCGGGCAGGACCATGACCGAAGGCCCCGTGGGCGCCGAAGCGCAAGCGGCGAGCGCGAGCACAGAAGCGAGAGCGAGGGTCTTTTTCATCGCGCGGGGGTGGCCGGAACCTGTTGCCAGCCGCCGGGGCACTCGTGGACGTAGGGGTAGTAGCCGCGGGAAGCGGGACAGTAGTACCACATGTTCTGCGGTGCTGGCGCAGCGGCGGCGACGTCCGGCCGCTCGGTGTAGACCTGCGGCGCCTGCTGGATCACGACCGGGGCGGGCGGCGCGTACACGACCGGAGCCGGATAGTAGTAATACGGAGCCGGGTAGTACGGAACTCCGAAGTTGAAGCCGAAGACGACGCGCGGCCCATGGCCCCAGGCGAGCGCCGAACCGGCGGCCATGGAGCCCGCCGCGAGCAAGGCTGCCGACAGGAAGAGTTTGGATTTGTTCATGGTGCCTCCATTCCTTGGACCGCAATTTACTCCTGACGATCCTGGGAATGGGTAACCAGTTGTTACAGCAGGTTACTTCGGCTGGGGAACGATTCTCAGGTAGGGCTTGGGGGCTTTCCAGCCGCCGGGGTACTGCTTCTTCGCCTCCTCGTCGTTCACCGAGCCCGCGATGATGACGTCCTGGCCCTGCTTCCAGTTGGCCGGCGTCGCGACCTTGTGCCTTGCCGTGAGCTGCATCGAGTCGAGCGCGCGCAGGATCTCGTCGAAGTTGCGGCCCGTGGTCATCGGGTAGAAGAGCATGAGCTTGATCTTCTTGTCGGGGCCGATCACGAAGACCGTGCGGACCGTCGCGTTGGTGGCCGCCGTGCGGGCGCCGGCGGCGTCGGCCGGAAGCATGTCGTAGAGCTTCGCGACCTTCATCTCCGGGTCGCCGATCATCGGGTAGTTCACCGCGGCGCCCTGCGTCTCCTCGATGTCCTTCGCCCAGCGCTTGTGGTCGTCCACCGGGTCCACGGAGAGGCCGATGATCTTGGTGTTGCGCCGGTCGAATTCCGGCTTGATCCGGGCCATGTAGCCGAGCTCGGTAGTGCACACCGGGGTGAAGTCCTTGGGATGCGAGAAGAGCACCGCCCACTTGTCGCCGATCCACTGGTGGAAGTCGATCTCGCCCTCGGTGGTCTGGGCCTTGAAGTTGGGAGCTTCGTCGCCTATGCGCAGCGCCATGGCCGTTCCTCCGTGCAAAGACGAAGATGTTACCGCCGGCCCGGGCTTCTCGCCACCCCGCCTTTGGCATATAGTTAGGCCGCGAAAATTGTTTGGGGTCCAAACAATATGCCGGCCACGGTCCGCTGCGCCCTGAAGGTGAACGGAGAAGAGCAGGGCGTCTCCTTCCCGTCGTACAAGACGCTGCTCGAGGTGCTGCGTGAGGAGCTCGGCCTCACGGGCACCAAGCACGGCTGCGAGCTCGGCGAATGCGGCGCCTGCACCGTGCTCGTCGACGGCGAGCCGGCCCTCTCGTGCCTAGTCCTCGCGCTCGAGTGCGAGGGCCGTTCGGTGGAAACCATCGAGGGGGTCGCGCGGGGGCCCGAGCTCCATCCGCTCCAGGCGGCCTTCGCCGATTTCGGCGGCTCGCAGTGCGGCTACTGCACGCCGGGCGTGATCATGACCGCGAAGGCGCTCCTCGAGCGCAACGCGAGCCCCACGCGCCAGCAGATCAAGGAAGCGACCGCAGGCAACCTCTGCCGCTGCACTGGCTACCAGCAGATCGTCGAGGCGATCGAGGGCGCCGCGGCCAGGCTGCGGAGCGAAAAAGCGAAGGAGGCCTCGTGAAGAAGCGCCTGGAAGTGCTCGGCAAGCCGCGCCGCCGGGTCGACGGGCGCGCCAAGGTGACCGGCCAGCTCCGGTACGCCGACGATCTCTCCATGCCGAGGATGCTGCACGCGAAGCTCCTGCGTTCGCCGCACCCGCACGCGACGGTGGAAAAGGTCGACGCCGAAAAAGCGAGGAAGCATCCGGGGGTCCACCTCGTGCTCACGGGCCAGGACTTCCCCGTGCCCTTCGGCATCATGCCGGTGTCGGTGGACGAGTATCCGCTGGCGCGCGAGCGCGTGCGCTACGTCGGCGATCCGGTCGCAGCGGTGATCGCCCGCGACGAGCAGGCCGCCACGGAGGCCTTGAAGCTGATCGAGGTTTCATACCGAATTCTTCCGGTCGTGGGCAGTGCCGAGGAGGGGCTGAAAAACCCCGAGCCGCGGATCCACGACTACGGCGAGCAGGGCAACATCCACCGCAACCAGTCCTACGAGTTCGGCAACGTCGAGGAGTCGCTGAAGAGCGCGGATCTCGTCTTCGACGACCTGTTCTTCTACGAAGGCAACACGCACCTGCCTATGGAGCAGCAGGCTTCTCTCGCGTTCCTCGACCCCGAAGGCAAGCTGCAGGTCTCCTCCAGTACGCAGAACCCGCACTACCTGCACCGGCAGCTCGCGCGCGTGCTCCAGGTGCCGGAGGCGTCGATTCGCGTGGTGGCGACGCCGAACGGCGGCGGTTTCGGCGGCAAGTGCGATCCCGGCGGGCACGAGTTCGTCGTGGCGAAGGCGGCCCTCGTCCTCGGCCGGCCGGTGAAGATCGGCCTCACGCGCGAGGAAGTGTTCTATGTCCATCGCGGCCGCCATCCGGTGCTCATGCGCATGCGCACTGGCGTGACGCGCGACGGCATGCTCACCGGCATGCACCTGCAGACGCTGCTCGATGGGGGCGGATACGGCTCGCACGGCCCGGCCAGCACCTTCTATACCGGAGTGCTCACGCCGGTGACGTACCACTATCCGCGCTTCAAGTTCGAGGCGTGCCGCGTCTTCACGAACAAGCCCGCCTGCGGCCCGAAGCGCGGGCATGGAACGCCGCAGCCGCGCTTCGGCCAGGAGGTGCAGCTCGACAAGATCGCCGAGAAGCTCGCGATGGACCCGGCCGAGCTGCGGCTGAAGAACCTGGTGAAGGCGAATTCATTGACCGCGAGCTGGCTGCACGTGGGCTCGATCGGCCTCGAGGAGTGCATCCGCAAGGTGGTGGAGCTCTCCGGCTGGAAGGAGAAGCACCGCAAGCTCCCGCGCGGTCGCGGAGTGGGCCTCGCCTGCAGCACGTACATGTGCGGCGCCGGCGTTGCGATCTACTGGAACAAGATGCCGCACTCGGGCGTGCAGATCCTGCTCGACCGCTCCGGGAGCGTGATCGTGTATTGCGGCGCCACCGAGATCGGCCAGGGTTCGGACGACGTGCTCGCCGGCATCGTGGCGGAAACGCTCGGCGTCGACCCCGGCGTGGTCCGCTGCGTGACGGGCGACACCGGCATTACGCCGGTCGACCTTGGGTCTTACTCGAGCCGCGTGACGATCATGATGGGAAACGCCGCCGTTCAGGCCGCGGAACGGCTGCGGACGGCGATTGCAGGCGTTGTCTGCGAAAACCTGAACACCGTGCCGGACCGCGTGGTGTTCTCGCAGGGCCGCGTGTTCGCAGCCGATTCCTCCGGCCCCGGCATGACGTTCGTCGAGGCAGTGCATGCGGCGGAAGCACAGCTTGGCACGCTCTCCGCCGTCGGCTCGTACGCGCCGCCCAAGCCCCCCGGCAAGTACAAGGGCGCCGGCGTGGGACCTTCCCCAGCCTACAGCTTCACCGCATGCGTGGTCGAGACCGAGGTGGACGAGCGGACAGGCTGGATCCACGTGCCCAAAATCTGGATCGCGCACGACATAGGGCGCGCACTCAATCCCACTCTCGCCCGCGGGCAGGTGATCGGCGGCGTCTACATGGGCCTCGGAGAAGCGCTGATGGAAGAGCAGTCCTTCCGCAGGCTGCCCGAGAAGCTCTCGGGAGCGCTGGTGCACCGTGCGCCGTCGATGCTCGATTACAAGAGCCTGACCGCGCTCGATATGCCGGAGGTGGAGGTCGCGCTCATCGAGGACCCGGATCCGAACTGTCCCTATGGTGCGAAGGAGGTGGGACAGGGCCCGCTGCTCCCCGTTATGCCGGCGCTCGCCAATGCGATCTACGACGCCGTGGGCGTGCGTATCGACGAGGTGCCCATTACGCCGGACAAGGTGCTGAGCGCACTGGAACGGAAAGCGAAGGGCGAGCCGGCGCGCGTAGGCCCCGAAGCGTTCCCGGCTGTTCCTTATCCGAAGCCGACCTTCGTCCTCCCGCCGTGGGAAGGCGGCGACGGCAACGAGGCGAAGCGCGATGCTGCGGCTGCCGTGGTTTGAATACCGCGCTCCGCGCTCGGTCGCGGAGGCAGCGAGCATCCTCGCGAACGAAGGCCCGCGCGCCATGCTCGTCGCGGGCGGCACCGACCTCCTTCCCAACATGAAGCGGCGGCACCAGGCGCCGCAGGTCCTCGTTTCCTTGCGCGGGCTCTCCGAGCTCCGGGGAATTACGAACGGCGATGTCCTGGCCCTCGGTCCCGCGCTCAGCCTGGCCGAGATTGCCCGGCACCCAAAGACGCCTACCGCGCTGCGCCAGGCGGCATCCCAAGTCGCGACGCCGCAGATCCGGAACATGGCCACGCTGGGCGGGAACCTTTGTGTCGATACGCGCTGTAACTACTACAACCAGACGTACGAGTGGCGGAAGGCCATCGACTTCTGCCTCAAGAAGGACGGCAAGG
>JAFAGU010000227.1 GCA_019237595.1 Betaproteobacteria bacterium
AGCGTCAGGACGTACGGCGCGGCGTTGAAGAGGTAATAGCCGGAGGTGACGCCCACCGACTGGAGCGCCGGCCCGAGCGCCCCGGCGCCGCCGAAGAGCAGCGCCGCGAGGAAGCACTTCACCGGGCTCCAGCGCGCGAAGATTACGAGCGCCACGGCCATGAGGCCCTGGCCGCTCGACAGGCCCTCGCTCCAGCTTCCCGGGTAGTAGAGGGAGAGGAACGAGCCCCCGATGCCGGCGAGGAAACCGCCCGCCGCAGTGGAGAGCGTGCGCACGACGTTCAGGTTGTACCCCATGGCGCGCGCCGCGTCGGAGCTGTCGCCGACCATGCGGATGACCAGGCCCCAGCGCGTGCTGCGAAAGGCCCAGGCGAGGACGAACGCGAGCGCGATGCCGATGAGGAATAGGGGATTGATCTGCAGCGCGGCCTGGAGCTGCGGGAGATCGCTCCACGAGCCGAAAGGAATCGCCTGGAGGTTCGCCGCCTTGGGCTGGATGTAGGGCTTGCCGAGGAAGAAGGCGAGCCCGGTGCCGAAGAGCATGAGCCCGATGCCCACCGCGATGTCGTTGACGCGCGGGAGGTTGCAGATGAGCCCGTGCAGGAGCCCGAGGAGCATGCCTGCCGCGCCCGCGGCGAGGACGCCGAGCCACGGGCTGCCGGTCAGGTAGGAAACGGCGTAGCCGCTCATCGCCCCCATGACGAGGATCCCCTCGAGCCCGAGGTTGATCCGGCCGCTGCGCTCGGTGATGGCCTCGCCGAGGCTCACGAAGAGGAACGGCGTGGATACGCGCAGGGCGCCGCCCAAAACGGCGATCGGGACGCCCCACCAGCCGATGTCACTCATTGGAGCGGAAAGCCTTGAGGCGGCCGAAGAGCGTCTCGGCGGCGAGGATCGTGAGAAACGCCATGCCCTGGAGCACGAGCACGGTCGCATCCGGCAGGTCGAGCCGGCGCTGGAGCATGCCGCCCGATGCGGCGATCCCTCCGAGGAGCACCGAAACCGGAATGATGGCGATCGGGTTCTGCCGCGCGATGAACGCGACGAGGATGCCCGTGTAGCCGTAGCCGGCGATGAGCGAGGCGTTCGCCGTGCCGTGCACCGCGCCCACCTCCACCATGCCGGCGAGGCCCGAGGCCGCGCCGCCAAGGAAGCACGCCGTGACGACGAGGCGCGAGACCGGCAAGCCGGCAAGCTGCGCGGCGCGCGGGTTCCCGCCCACCACGCGCAGAGCGAAGCCCCACGTGGTGTGCTTCACGAGCACGTACACGATGACGCAGAAGACGATGCCGAACGCGAGGCCCCAGTGAACGTCGAAGCCGGGCAGGGCGCCGAGCATGTTGGCCTCGCCGATCGGATGCGTGGAAGGCTTGTTCAGGCTCGCCGGGTCGCGCAGCGGGCCCTCGACCATGTGGTTGAAAAGCGCCACCGCGATATAGATGAAGAGGAGGCTGGAGATCGTCTCGTTGACGCCGCGGTACTGGCGCAGCGCGCCGACGAGCGCCACCCACAAGCCGCCGATCGCCATTCCGCCGAGCGCCATGGCGAGCTTCACGACGAGCGGGTTCATTCCTCCCATCGAGTGGCCGAGGATCGCGGCGGCGAGCCCGCCGAGGACGAGCGCGCCTTCCGAGGCGATGACCATGAGCCCGGCCTGCGCCGGGAGCGCGACGCAAAGGGCGGTCAGGATGAGCGGCGCGGCGCGCGACAGCGTGTTCTGCCACGCGAACCCGCTTGCAAAGGCGCCGCGCCAGATGAGGCGATAGACCTCGAGCGGGTTCTGGCCGATGAGCGCCATGAACACGCCGAAGAGCACCATCGCCCCGGCGAGGGCGCCGAGCGGGATGAGCAGCGCCTCGGCGGAGGGCCCCAGCAGCCCTCCGCCTCGGGCGGGCGGCACGCGAAGTGCCTCAGACGGAGCCGACAACCCCTTCGACCAGGTAGTTCATCTGCTCGAGCACGGGCTCGGTCTGCAGGTACGCCGTTCCGGCGGGAATGACGACCTTCCCCGTGTTGTCCTTGAGCGGTCCCTTGAAGACCGTGTAGGTGCCCTTCTTCATCTCGGCGAGCGTCGCGTCCGCCTTCTTGCGCGCCGCTTCGGGAACCGCCTTGCCATAGGGCGACATCTTGACGTAGCCCTCCTTGAGTCCGCCGCGGATGAAGTTCTTGAACGGCTTTCCTTCCTGCGCGTCCTTCGTGAGCAGCGTGTAGGGCGTGAGCCAGTTCCATTCCGCGCCGGTCAGGTAGCCCTTCGGGGCGAGCGCCGACTGGTTCGCGTGGTAGCCGCACACGTAGATGCCGCGGCGCTCGGCGGTCTCGACGACCACCTTCGGGCTGTCCACGTGGCAGGTGACGACGTCGACGCCCTGGTCGACGAGGCTGTTCGTCGCCTCGGCTTCCTTCACCGGCAGCGCCCAGTCGCCCGTGAAGATGAGATGGCAGCTGATCTTCGGGTCGACGCTCTTCGCCCCGAGCGTGAAGGCATTGATGTTGCGCAGCACCTGCGGGATCGGCTTCGCGGCGATGAAGCCGATCTTCTTGGACTTGGAGACCGACCCTGCGGCGATGCCGTTGATGTACTGGCACTCGTCGATGTACCCGAAGTAGCTGCCGGTGTTCTTCGGGTGCTTGCCCTCGGTCCACAGCCCGCCGCAGTGTGCGAAGCGCACGTTCGGGTACTTCTCGGCCATCTTCAGCATGTGCGGATCGAAATACCCGAACGACGTCGGGAAAAGCAGCGCGGCGCCGTCCTGCTCGATCATCGAGGCCATGACCTTCTGCACGTCCTGCGTCTCCGGCACCTTTTCCTGCTCGACCACGCTGATGCCCGGCATTTTCTTGAGCGCGGCGGCGGCCTGCGCCTGGGCCTGGTTGTAGCCGTAGTCGTCCCGCGGTCCGACGTAGATCACGCCGACCACGAGCTTCTTCGCCTGCGCGAGGCTCACCAGGCTCGCGGCCGGCCCGAGCGCGCCGGCGAGGCCGGCGGCTCCGAGCGCCTTCAAGGCAGTGCGGCGCGATGCGTTGCGGACGTCGCTGGACATGCTTCTTCTCCCTAATGTTGGTTTACTGAAAGGATCCCCGGCGCCTGTTTATGCACGGGCCGTGCCAGTGGGCCGCAGTGGGCGCAGCCCCGCGGCCGCACGAAAAGCGCCGCAAAGCAGTGCATGGCGTCGCACCCGCCGCCCCGGGGCAGTGCGGCGGGTGCCGCGCCTCCCCATGGAAGCGCATGGCATGCCTATTGCAAACCGTATTTGCAAAAAGGGGAGTATGACCACGCCAATCCTGGCCTTGCGAGGCATTCGCAAGGCTTATCCATCGGTGCTCGCGCTCGACGGCGTGGACCTCGCGGTCCAGCCCGGCGAGATCCATGCGGTTCTCGGCGAGAACGGCGCGGGCAAGAGCACGTTGATGAAGATCATCTACGGCGCGGTCCGGCCCGATGCCGGCACGATGGAATGGCGGGGGCGCGTGGTGCGCGTCCACAGCCCGGGCGAGGCGCGCGAGCTCGGCATCGCGATGGTGTTCCAGCATTTCGCGCTCTTCGAGTCCATCACCGTGGTCGAGAACATCGCGCTCGCGCTCGCCGGGCCCTTCGACCTGAAGGCGCTCGCGAGCCGCATCGCCGAGGTGTCGCAGCGCTACGGGCTGCCGCTCAACCCCTGGCGCCACGTGCACGAGCTCTCCGTCGGCGAGCGCCAGCGCGTCGAGATCGTCCGCTGCCTGCTCCAGTCGCCGAAGCTCCTCATCATGGACGAGCCGACCTCGGTGCTCACGCCGCAGGCCGTGGAGCAGCTCTTCGGGACGCTGCGCACGCTCGCGGGGGAGGGCACGGCGATCGTGTACGTGAGCCACAAGCTCGACGAGATCCGGCGCCTGTGCCACCGGGCGACGATCTTCCGCGCCGGCCGGCGCGTCGGCGAGGTCGATCCGGCGAAGGAAACGGAGGAGAGCCTCGCGGCGATGATGATCGGCCGCGAATTTCCCCGCATGCAGCGACGCAGCCATACGCCGGGGGAAGTCGCCCTCGAGCTCGTGTCGCTCTCGGTGCCGGCGGACGGGCCTTTCGGCACGCCGCTGCGCGAAGTGAACCTGCGCGTCCACGCCGGCGAGATCGTCGGAATCGCGGGCGTTTCCGGGAACGGGCAGGCCGAGCTGCTGGAAGCGATCACGGGCGAGCGGCTCGTCGCGGATTCCGGCGCCGTGCGCCTCGCGGGCCAGCCGGCGGGGCGGCTCGGCACGACGCGGCGGCGCGAGCTCGGCCTCGTGCACGTTCCTGAAGAACGGCTCGGCCGCGGCACGGTTCCGCCGATGTCGCTGAGCGAGAACGCACTCCTCACCGCCTACCGCCACGGCATGGTGCGCCACGGCCTGGTCATGCGAGAGCCCGCGGCGGCGTTCACGAACGCGTGCATCGAGGGATTCGACGTCCGCTGCGGCGGCCTCGGCGCAAAGGCGCAGAGCCTCTCCGGCGGCAACCTGCAGAAGTTCATCGTCGGACGTGAGATGAGGCAGAAGCCCAGGCTCATGGTGGTCGCGCAGCCGACGTGGGGCGTCGACGTCGCCGCCACGGCGCTCATCCGCCAGCAGATCGTCGACCTCGCCGCGCAGGGCGTGGCGGTGCTCATCGTCTCGGAGGACCTGGGCGAGATCCTCGAGACCTGCGACCGCGTCGCCGTCATCGCAGGCGGGCGTGTCTCGCCGGTGAAGAACGTCTTCGAGACCAGCGCCGAGGAGATCGGCCGCTGGATGGCCGGCATGTTTCCCGGCGGGCCCGCGATGGCGGCGAAGGATGCGGAGCGCGTCCCGGCATGATCCGCCTGCGCCTCGTGCCGCGCGCCCAGCCCTCGCGCGCGATGCTCTTCGTCGCGCCGCTCCTCGCCATCGCGCTGACGCTGCTCGTCGGTCTCCTCGTCTTCGCCTGGCTGGGGCAGAACCCGTTGCGCGCCTTTCGCGTCTTCTTCGTCGACCCGGTGAGCGACATGAGCGGCGTCTCGGAGCTCTTCCTGAAGGCCTCGCCGCTTTGCCTCATTGCCCTCGGGCTCGCGATCGGCTTTCGGGCGAGCATCTGGAACATCGGCGCCGAGGGCCAGATGTACATGGGCGGCATCTTCGCCACGGGCCTCGCGATCGCCTTCCACGACCGGGGCGGCGCCTGGCTCCTGCCCGCGATGATCCTCGCCGGCGCGATCGGCGGCATGCTCTGGGCGTCGATCACGGCGGCGCTGCGCGCGCATTTCCACGCGAACGAGATCCTCGTCAGCCTCATGCTGACCTACGTTGCGGACTACGTCGTGAAGTACCTCGTCTTCGGGCCGTGGCAGGATCCGCAGGCGAACAACTTCCCGATCACCGTCCAGTTCTCCGACAACGCGCTCTTTCCGCTGCTCGCCCAGTGGGGTTGGGAAGCCTTCGAAGGAACGCGCCTCAATGCCTCCGTGCTGATCACGCTCGCGGCGATTCCGCTCGCGTGGATCTTCATGGAGCGCTCGTTCCTCGGCTTCCAGCTCCTCGTGAGCGGCCTCGCGCCGGCCGCGGCGCGCTACGCCGGATTCGCGGAGAAGCGCATGGTCTGGCTCGCGCTCCTCGTGAGCGGCGGGGCGGCGGGCCTCGCAGGCGTCAGCGAGGTGGCCGGGCCGATCGGCCAGCTGAACGACCGGTGGCAGCCGCTCTACGGGTTCACCGCGATCATCGTCGCGGCGCTCGGCCGGCTGAATGCGATCGGCATCGCCCTCGCGTCGCTCCTCATGGCGCTCCTCTACCTGGGCGGCGAGGCGGTCCAGATCACGCTGCAGCTTCCCAAGGCGCTCTCGCAGGTGTTCCAGGGGCTGCTGCTCATGTTCCTGCTCGGCTGCGACGTGCTCGTCAACTATCGCATCGGCCGCGTTCCGGCCGCGGCGCTGTAGGGCCGTGCTCGAGTCCGTCACGCCCCTCGCCGCGAGCGCCGTCGCGCTCGCCATGCCGCTCATCCTCGCCGCGCTCGGCGAGCTCGTCGTCGAGCGCGCTGGGGTGCTCAACCTGGGCCTCGAGGGCATGATGCTTCTCGGCGCGCTCGCGGCTTTCGCGACGGTGGCGCACGGCGGCGGCCTCGTGCCGGCGATCCTCGCTGCGGCGGCGGCCGGCATCCTGGCCTCGCTCGCGTTCGGCTTCATCACCCTCACGCTGCAGGCGAACCAGGTTGCCGCGGGGCTTTCGCTCACCATCCTGGGCGCCGGCGTGTCGGCGTTCGTCGGGCGGCAGTACGTCGGTTTCCGGGCGCCGGCGAGCTTCGAGGACCTGCCGATCCCGCTCTTGAGCAAGGTGCCTCTGCTCGGGCCGTCGCTTTTCTCGCTCAACGCGCTCGGCTATGCGACGCTTGCGCTCCTTGCCGGCACGGCGTGGTTCCTCTACCGCACGCGCGCGGGTCTCGCCCTGCGCTCGATCGGCGAGTCGCCGGTGGTCGCTCGCTCGCTCGGCCTGCACGTGAGCCGCGTTCGCTACGGCGCGGTCGCCTTCGGCGGCGCCATGGCCGGGATTGCCGGCTGCTACTACGCCGTGGCGCAGTTCAAGATGTGGCAGGAGGGCCTCACCTCGGGCAACGGATGGATCGCGCTCGCGCTCGTGGTGTTCGCCACGTGGCGGCCGCTTCGCGTGGCCTTCGGCGCGCTGCTCTTCGGCGGTGTCTCGGCCCTCGGGCTCTACCTCCAGGCGATCGGCGTGCAGGTGTCGACCTTTGCGCTCGCGAGCCTTCCTTACCTCGCGACGGTGGCGGTGCTCGTCGCCATCTCCGCGGACCAGCAGATGATCCGGCGCCACGCGCCGGCCTCGCTCGGCAAGCCATTTCACGACGACAGTTGAGCAAACCTCGAAAGGGAGAAAACCATGAAGCTCTGGAAATCGACGATCGCAGCCGCGGCGCTCGCGGCAGGACTGGGAATCGCCTCGGCCCCGGGGGACGCGGCCGATCCGCTGAAGATGGCTTGGGTCTACGTCGGGCCGCCGGGAGACGGCGGGTGGACTTACGCCCATGACCAGGGGCGCAAGGCGGTCGAGCAGAAGCTCGGCGGGAAAGTGCAGACGAGCTTCGTGGAGAACGTGCCGGAGGGCGCCGATGCCGAGCGCGTGATCCGCGACCTCGCCGCCAAGGGGAACCGGGCGATCTTCACCACGTCGTTCGGCTACATGGAGCAGACGCTGAAGGTGGCGAAGACCTTCCCGAAGGTCGAGTTCTACCACGCGACCGGTTTCAAGTCCGCGCCCAACGTCACGATCTACAACTCGCGCATGTACGAGCCGGCGTACCTCGCGGGCATCATCGCGGGGCACGTCTCCAAGAAGGGCGTGCTGGGCTTCGTCGCTTCCTTTCCCATCCCGGAAGTCGTGCGCAACATCGACGCCTTCACGATGGGCGCGAGGAGCGTGAACCCGAAGATCACGACGAAGGTCGTCTGGGTGAGCACGTGGTTCGACCCGAGCAAGGAGCGCCAGGCCGCGGAAACCCTGATCGGCCAGGGCGCCGACGTGCTGCTGCAGAACACCGATTCCTCCGCCGTGCTCCAGACCGCCCAGGACAAGGGCGTGATGGCCTTCGGCTGGGATTCGGACATGACGGCCTACGCGCCGAAGGCGCACCTCGCCTCGTGCATCGAGATCTGGGGCGGCTACTACACGAAGGTCGCCGAAGCCATGCTCGCCGGCAAGCCCCTTAAGAGCACCGTCTGGGGCGGCATCAAGGATGGGATGAACGACCTCGTGAGCGTGAACGCTTCGGTGCCCGACGCGGCGAAGAAGATGGTGGCGGCGAAGAAGGCCGACATCGTGGCCGGCAAATGGGCGGTCTTCCAGGGGCCGATCGTCGGCCAGGACGGGAAGGTGATCGTTCCCGAGGGCAAGAGCCTCTCCGACCAGGAAATCGACAGCATCAAGTGGTACGTCGAGGGCGTGGAAGGACAGCTGCCGAAGTAGCCGTGGAGGATCTCGCTTCCTTCATCCGCGGGATCCCGAAGGCCGAGCTCCACATCCACATCGAGGGCTCGCTCGAGCCCGAGATGGCCTTCGCGCTCGCCCGCAAGCATGGCTTGGCGCTCGGCTACCCGAGCGCCGAAGCCCTGCGGCGGGCGTACGACTTCCGCGACCTGCAGTCCTTCCTCGATCTCTACTACGCCGGGGCGGCGGTGCTGCGGGACGCCGAGGACTTCTATCTCCTCACGCGGGCCTACCTGGAGCGCGCCCGCGCCGACGGGGTGGTGCACGCCGAGATCTTCTTCGACCCGCAAACGCATACGCAGCGCGGCGTGCCGATGATGTCGGTGATCGAAGGCATCGGCGCCGCGCTGCATGCGGCCGAGGGCGACCTCGGGATGAGCTCGCGCCTCATCCTGTGTTTCCTGAGACATCTTCCGGAAGACGATGCCGAGCGCACGCTGGACGAGGCGCTGCGCTGGCGCGACCAGCTCTGCGCGGTGGGCCTCGATTCCTCCGAGAAAGGCCACCCGCCGGCGAAGTTCGCGCGCGTCTTCCAGCGCGCGCGGGCAGAGGGGCTGGAGGCCGTCGCCCATGCCGGCGAGGAGGGACCGCCGGCTTACATCCGCGAAGCGCTCGACCTCCTCAAGGTGTCGCGCATCGACCACGGCGTGCGCTGCCTCGAGGATCCCGCACTGGTCGAGCGGCTGGCGCGCGAGAAAGTCCCGCTGACGGTGTGCCCGCTCTCGAACGTGAAGCTGCGCGTCTTCCCCAGGCTGGAGGAGCACAACCTGAAGCGGTTGATGCAGGCGGGGCTCACGGTCACGGTAAATTCCGACGACCCGGCCTACTTCGGCGGCTACATCGGCGAGAACTTCGGCGCCTGCCAGAGGGCGCTCGGCCTCGGGCGCGAGGACATCCGCCGGCTCGCGCAAGACTCCATCGCCGCATCGTTCCTTCCGGAGCACGACAAGGCGCAATGGCTGGAAAGAATCAGGACCTTCGATGACCGACCGCGTCCTTCTTGACGACTGGCACCCGGTGGCGGCCCTGCGCGAGCTCGCGCACGGCAAGATCGTCGCCGCGAAGCTCCTCGGCGCCGACGTCGTGCTGTGGCGCGACGCGGCCGGGGCTTTGCACGCCTGGGAAGATCGCTGTCCCCATCGCGGGACGCGGCTGTCGATCGGCCGGGTCGACGCGCTCGGCTTGACCTGTGCCTATCATGGCTGGCGCTTCGGCGCCGACGGGCGCTGTGCCCATGTTCCTTCGCAGCCCGAGCAGCTCCCGGGCGAATCGGCAAGCGCCAAGCGCTTTCACGTCCAGGAACGCTACGACCTCGCGTGGGTGTGCCTCGGCAATGCCTCGCGCTCGCTCCTTCCTTTCCCGGAGTACGAGGACCCGAAGCTGCGCAGAGTCGTGTGCGGGCCGTACGACGTCGCCGCGAGCGGCCCTCGCATCGTCGAGAACTTCCTCGACATGGCGCATTTCGGCTTCGTGCACGCGGGCATCCTGGGCGATCCGGCGAAGGCGAAAGTGCGCGACTATCGCGTCGACCCCTGGACCGACGGCGCGGGCGGCAAGGGCCTGCTCGCGACCGGCTGCTTCGCGTGGCAGCCGCAGACGAACAGCCTCGCCCACGGCGGCAGCGAAGTCGAATACACCTATCGCGTGGTGCGTCCGCTGACCGCGATCCTCACGAAGGTGCCCGAGGTCCAGCAGGGGTTCCACGAGGCGATCAGCCTCCACGTGCAGCCGCTCGAGGAGGAGGCGAGCCGCGTCTGGATCCTCATGGCGATGACCAACTTCGAGCAGGACGAGGCCACCCTGCGGGCGTTCCAGGACCGGATCTTCCTCCAGGATCGTCCGATCCTCGAGGCGCAGCGTCCGCGCAGGCTGCCGCTCGACGCGCGCGCCGAATCGCCTGTGCGAGCCGACCGCATGTCGCTCGCGTATCGAAGGTACCTGCGCGAGTCCGGGCTGCGCTACGGAGTCACGAGGTCATGACGCTTCTCGTCAGAGGGGCGGAGGTCGTCGTCACCATGGACAGCGCCCGCCGCGAGATCCGCGGCGGGAGCGTTCTCGTGAGCGGGCGCGAGGTCCAGGCGGTGGGCACGCGGGAGGAGATCGACCGGCTCGTCGAGCGCTCGCCGGCCAAGCCGACGAAGACGATCGATGCGAAAGGCTGCGTGGTGCTCCCCGGGCTGGTGAACGGGCACCATCACATGTTCCAGTCGCTGACGCGCGTCGTCGGCACGGGGAAGGGCTACGGGCTCTTCGACTGGCTGAAGCTCCTCTATGCGGCGTGGCGCCACCTGGACCCTGAGTCGGCCCACGTAAGCGCGAAGACCGCGCTTTCCGAGCTCCTGTTGTCAGGTGCCACGACGGTCGCGGACCATCTCTATCTCTACCCGAACGGCGTGCGCCTCGAGGACACCATTCGTGCCGCGCGCGAGCTCGGCGTCCGTTTTCATCCGACCCGCGGCGCGATGACGCTCGGGGAAAAGGACGGGAGCTTCGTCCCGGACGACCTCGTCGAGCGCGACGAAGACGTGCTCGCCGACTGCCTTCGGCTCGTCGAGGACATGCACGATCCCGGGCGCCATTCGATGCTTCGCATCGGCCTCGCTCCGTGCTCGCCCTTCAATGCCACGGGAAGCCTCATGCGCGAGACGGCGAAGATGGCGAGGGCGCACCGCGCGGTGGGCCTCCATACGCATCTTTGCGAGACGCTGGACGAGGAGCGCTTCTGCCTCGAGCGCTTCGGCAAGCGGCCGATCGAATTCGTCGCCGAGCTCGGCTGGGTGGGGCCCGACGTCTGGTATGCGCACATGGTGCATCCCTCGGCCGAGGAAGTCGCCTTCATGGGACGGCACCGCTGCGGAGTCTGCCATTGTCCCTCGAGCAACATGCTCCTCGCATCCGGCATGGCCCCCGTGCGCGCCATGGTCGATCACGGCGTGCGCGTCGGCCTCGGCGTGGACGGGACGGCCAGCAACGACGGCAACCATCTCCTCGGCGAGGCGCGGCAGGCCATGCTCCTGCAGCGCGTCGGATGGCCGGGTTTCGAGTCGCGCGCGGACCGGTTCTCCGCACGCGAAGCGCTGGAGCTCGCCACGCGCGGAGGCGCCGCGCTCCTGGGACGCGAGGACATCGGTTCCCTCGAGCCCGGGAAGGCGGCCGATCTTGTCGCGTTCCGAGTGGACGGCCTAGAGCACGCCGGCGCGCAAGGCGACATCGTCGCGGGCCTCCTCACCTGCACGCCGGGGCGCGCCTGGCTCTCCGTGATCGACGGCAAGGTCGTCGTCGAGTCGGGAAGCATCGTCGGCGTGGACATCGGGCGCCTCGTCGAGCAGCACAACCGTGCGAGCCTCGCCATGTTGCGCAAGGCCGGCCTTGCTTAAGTACGCGCCCGCGCTCGACCAGCAGCTCCTGCGCAGGGCGATCGAGCTCTCGCGCAAGTCGCGGGGGCTCGGCAACCATCCGTTCGGCGCGATCGTCGTCGACTCGTCGGGTGCCGTGCTCGCCGAGGCGATGAACGATTGCCGCCAAGGCCCGCTCGAGCATGCGGAGATCAACGCGATCCGGGCGGCGCTGCGCGGAGGCGCCGGGCGAAGGCTCGACGAGGCCATCCTCTATTCGAGTGCCGAGCCCTGCGCGATGTGCGCGGGCGCCCTCTACTGGTCGGGCATCGCGCGGCTCGTCTACGGGCTGTCCGAGCGGCGGCTGCTCAAGCTCACCGGCCGGCATCCGGCCAATCTGACACTATCCTTGCCGTGTCGTGATGTGCTCCGCAGGGGACAGCGCCCGCTCGAGGTGGTGGGTCCGCTGCTCGAAGATGAGGCGGAAGAGCCTCATCGCGGCTTCTGGACCTAGCGATTTCGCACGCTGGAGGGGAATGAACCGCTGCGCGCTCACGGCTTCGGTGCATTCATCAGCGTGTCACGCCCGTATGCTCGCTCTTTAAGTCAGGAAGATAGGGTTGGTCCGATTCGTGCTTTGTGCACTGCAGAGCCGCACGCGAGGGAGATGGAAACAGCGTGCGGAGGGCCAACTTTCATAGGGGACTGGCATGGACTCGTTTTGCCTGAAGAAAAAGCCGCTCGTCGCCGCGCTCGGGGCCGCCTTGGCTGGAACGGCGCTCTCTGTAAGCGCCGCGGACTGGAGCGATACGTCGCTCAGCTGGCGCTACGGCACGAAGTTCGCCGAGCCGTTCGATAACACGGCGACCGGCGGCCGCGTCAACATCACGAAGAACATCCTCGCCCTCACGCATGCGAGCGGCTACAAGTACGGCACGAACTTCTTCAACGTCGACCTGCTGATGTCCGACGGAAAGGATCCGGCCAACTGCGCGGGAACCTTCAATTGCACCGGCCAGGCGCAGGAAGCGTACATCGTCTACCGCAACACGGTGGACCTCGGCAAAGTCACCGGCAGCGACTACAAGATGGGGCCGGTGCGCGGCTGGGGCGGCACCTTCGGGTTCGACTACAACGCGAAAACCGACGCCGGCTACAACTCGAAGAAGCGAATGCTGGTTGCCGGCCCGACCGCCATGTTCGACGTGCCGGGATTCTTGAACGTCAGCGTGCTCGAGCTTTGGGAGAGCAACGCGCCCTGCACCACCTTCCCGCCGGCCGCCGTGGGCTTCCCGGCGAGCGGTTGCGTCAACCGTTACTCGTACAAGACGCACCCCATGCTGACGGGCGCCTGGGGAATTCCGCTCGGCGGCTCCGGGTTCTCGTTCGAGGGCTTCATGAACCTCATCGCCTCGAAGGGAACCAACGAATTCGGCGGCCCGACGAAGCAGGAGACCAACTTCGACGGCCAGATCATGTACGACATGAGCCGGATCGGGCTCGGCTCGAAGGGGACCTTCAAGCTCGGCTTCGAGTACCAGTACTGGAAGAACAAGTTCGGGAACGATGCTTCGGGCCCGGCGGGCCCGGGCGCGTTCGCGAAGACGCCGATGATCCGCGCCGAGTACCACTTCTAAGAGAGCGGCAAGGGGCAACAACCCGCGGCGGTCGCGATCCCCTCTTCGCGGCTGCCGCGGCGCAGCTCTAGGCGCGAGCGGCGCAGTGGCGGTAGATCGCTCCGGGCGTCGTGAGCCACGCCTTGCCGCTTCGCGCGACGTGCGAGAGCGCGCGACGCAGGTGCCGAAGGCGGTACGGCTGGCCCACGATGTAGGGATGGAGCGCGATGCCCATCACCAGCGGCTGGGCGGCGGATTGGCGCTCCATCTCGTCGAAGTTGTCGACGATCATGTCGGCGAAATCGCCCGCGTTCATCTGCCGCGCGACGATGGCCGGAATGTCATTCAGCTCCTGAGGATAGGGAACCGACCATAGCTCGCCGCTTCGAGTGCTGAAGCGGGTCGGCTGGTCGTCGTGGCACCAGTTGAGCGTGTAGCGATAGCCCGTCTCGGCGAGGAGGTCGGGCGTGCGCTCGCTCTCGGAGATCCACGGGGAGAGCCAGCCCTCGGGCGCTTTCCCGCTGCGCTCGCGGATCGTGGCGAGGCAGGAGGCGAGCAGCCTGCGCTCCTCCGGCTCGCTCATCTCGCCCTGCCGCTCGGAATTCGTGTGGCCGTGCGCGATCAGCTCGTCGCCGCGCTTGTGGAACGCGTCGACGAGCTCCGGGCAATATTCGTAGAGCGACGTATTGACGATCGCCCCGGTCGGCAGCTTGAGCTCGTCGAAGAGCTCCAGGCAGCGCCACGCGCCGACGCGGTTGCCGTAGTCCCGCCACGCGTAGTTCAGGACGTCCGGCTCGGGCGTGCGCGGGCCGAGCGAGGCGCCGAGGCCTTGCCCGAAGTGGAAGTGCTCGAGATTGAACCCCAGGTAGACGGCGAGCCGCTTGCCCGAGGGCCAGCTATAGTCGCGCCGTTTCGCGATCGCCGAGTATTCGTATCGGCCGTGCGACTTCATGGCCGCGCACCAAATCAGGGCTTCGCGAGCCCGGCGCGCACGAGGAGGATCTCGGCGCTGTCGTTCCAGACTTCCATGCGCACGATCTTGCCGCGCCGCACGACGTAGCGATCGACGTAGCGGTTGCCTTCGAACGCCGTGCCGTCGGGCCATTCGCCGTAGAGCGTGCCAGTCTGGTAGACGACCGTTTCGTCGTCGCTGCCCCCGGCGACGACGTGGGTCGGGCCGAACTTCTTCTTCACCCACTTGTAGCGCGAGCGGTTGAAGGCGGTGGCCTCGGCCGGATCGTGCATCAGGCGGTTGCCGGTGAAGCGGATCTCGAAGCCCGGAGCGCAGAACTGCCGGGCGGCGTCAGGATCCGGGATCATGTGGAGCCGCAGGTATTCCTCGACGATCCTGGCCGCCTCGTTCATCGGCTGCAGCGTAACATGGCATGGACGGTGCTAAGGATAGACCGGCTCACACGCCTGGAGGGCGCGCCATGGGAGGGATCGTCATGCTGAAACGGATCGTGCTGCTCGTCGTCGTGCTTGCCGCCGCGCTTCCCGCCGGCGCGCAGGAAACCATCAAGGTCGGGCTCGTCACCGCGCTCTCGGGCCAATCGGCCCAGGCGGGCGAAGCGATCAGCCGCGGGCTTCAGACGGCGATCGACGAGCTGAACGCGAAAGGCGGCATCCTCAAAGGCCGCAAGCTCGAGCTCCTGCGGCGCGACGACGAAGCGACGCCGGCGAAGGGCGTCATCGCCGCGCGCGAGCTCGTGTTCAAGGAAAAAGTCGCGGTGCTCTTCGGCGGCCTCGACACGCCCGTGTCGCTCGCGATCGTGCCGCTCATGAACCAGGAGAAGATCCCCTTCATGGGGCCGTGGGCGGCGGGCACCGCCATCACGCGAAACGGCGCGAACCCGAACTTCGCCTTCCGCGTCTCCGCGGTGGACGAGCTCGTCGACAAGGCGATGCTGCAGTACTCGCTGAAGACCTTCAACGCCAAGAGCTGCGGCATGATCCTCGTCAACAACCCGTGGGGCGAGTCGAACGAGAAGGGGCTGACGGCGGCGCTTGCCGCGAAAGGGATGAAGGCGGCGGGCGTCGAGAAATTCGAGGCGAACGATGTCGATGTGGTGCCTCAGCTCTCGCGCCTGAAGGCGGCCGGCGCCGATTGCCTTTTTCTCGTCGGCAACGTCGGGCCTTCGTCGCAGGTGGTGAAGTCGCTCGACCGCATGGGCTGGAAGCCGCCGATCGTCTCGCACTGGGGTCCCGCGGGCGGCCGCTTTACTGAGCTCGCCGGCCCGAGCGCGCGCAACGTCCACTTCGTGCAGACCTACAGCTTCTTCGGCACGCAGCGCCCGGTCGGCCAGAAGGTGCTGAAGGCCCTCATGGCGAAGTATCCCGATATCAAGGGACCGGCCGACGTCACGCCCGCCGTCGGCGTCGCCAACGCCTACGATGCCATGATGCTCGTCGCCCTCGCGATCGAGAAGGCCGGCTCGACCGACGGCCCGGCGATCCGCGAGGGCTTCTACAAGATCGATCGCTACGAGGGCCTCATCAAGACCTACGAGAAGCCGTTCTCGCCCCAGACGCACGACGCGCTCACCGAGAACGACTATGTCTGGACGCAATTCATCGACAACCAGATCGTGCCGGTGGGGCTCAAGAACTGAGCGCCCCCGCCCGTCGATCAGGCGGCCGCCTCGCGCGGCCGTTTTTTTGAGCGCCGCCGCGCCTTGCTAGCGTCGGCGCTTCTCTCCGGGCTCGGCCTGGGCAGCATGTACGGGCTGCTCGCGCTCGGCTTCTACGTCACGTATTCGGTGTCGCGCACGGTGAACTTCTCGCAGGGCAGCTCGATGATGCTGGGCGCGGTCCTCGCCTACACGTTCGTCATGCGCGCCGGCTGGCCGCTCGTCCTCGCCATTGCGGCAGCGCTTCTCTTGTGCGCGCTGTATGGGGTCGTCGTCGAGCGCATCGCGGTGCGGCCCTTCGTGAAGCGCCGCTCCGAGGGCTGGCTGATGTCTACCGTGGCCGTGGGCATCATCGCCGACAACGCGGTGCTGTTCACTTTCGGCAAGGAGCCCCGGGGCTTCAGCGTGCCCTGGACCGCCGCGTCGGCCGACGTGCTCGGCGTGCACGTCTCGGCGCTCCAGGTCGCCATTCCGGCCGTCGGGCTGGGCGCCGCCGCCGTGCTGCATGCGTTCTCGCGGCGCAGCCGCCTCGGCAAGGCGATGCGGGCGGTCATGCAGAACCCGGATGCGGCGCGGCTGATGGGAATCGACGTCTCGCTCGCCGTCGCCGCGGCGTACGCGATCGCCAGCGTGTTCGCCGGCGTCGCCGGCGTAATGATCGCGCCGCTCTTCAACGTGCATTCGGACATGGGCACGGTATTCGGCCTCAAGGCCTTCGCCGTCGCCATCCTGGGCGGCATCACAAGCGCGTGGGGCGTGGTGCTCGCAGGACTCGTCTTCGGCGCGGCCGAATCGCTCATCACCGCGTTCCTCGGTTCCTCCTACACGCAGATCCTCACGTTCGCGCTGGTCATCGTTGCGCTCGCGATCCGCCCCGACGGCCTGCTCGGGCGCGCCGTCGTGAGGAAAGTATGAAGCGACCGGGCGTCCTGGCGATCACCGTCGGCTTCGCCGCGGCGGCGGCGGGCGCATGGCTTGGGAACAGCTACTACGTCTTCGTCATCGCGACGCTCGCGCTCACGGCGCTCGTGGGGGTAGGGCTCAATGTGCTCGTCGGGCTGGCGGGCCAGGTTTCGTTCGGCCATGTCGGCTTTTATGCCATGGGCGCCTATGCCGTCGCCATCCTCACCACCTCGGGGAAGTGGAGCTTCTGGGCCGCGCTGCCGGCCGCTGGCGTTATTGCCGCGGCGACCGGCGCGCTGCTCGCGCTCCCCGCAGTGCGCGTGCGCGGCCCCTATCTCGCGATGGTGACGATTGCCTTCGGTTTCATCGTCGAAAACGCCGCGTCGGAATGGAAAGGACTGACCGGCGGCCAGAACGGCATCATGGGCATCGCGCAGCCTTTCGCCGAGCGATGGATTGCGCTCTTCGCGATTGCGCTTGCCGCAGTGGCGACGGTCGCGTTCGCGCTCCTGCGTGACAATCGGCTTGGCAAGGCGATGCTCGCGGTGAAAGACTCCGAGACTGCCGCGGAATCGATCGGAATCGATCCCGTGAGGGTCAAGACGGTCGCCTTCGCGCTCTCCGCAGGCTGCGCAGGCATCGCGGGGGGTGTGTTCGCGCCGCTCGCCGGCTTCGTGACGCCTTCCACCTTCGCCTTTTCCCAATCGATCCTGTTCGTCCTCGCGGTGATGATCGGGGGCGCGGGAACCGTGGCCGGACCGCTCGTGGGCGCCGCGGTTGTCGTGCTCCTTCCGGAGGCGCTGGCCTCGCTCGCCGAATATCGGCTGCTGCTCTTCGGTGTGCTGCTGCTCGGCGTCCTGCTCGCGGCGCCGGAAGGTGTCGTCGGAACGCTCGACCGGCTGCTGGGGCGGCGCAAGCCTCGTTGCCTCGAAGGCACGCCGGCCGCTCTCGGCGCATCGAGCGGGCTCGAGCTCGAGGCGGAGCGCCTCGGCATCGTCTTCGGAGGCGTGCGCGCCGCGAGCGGGGTCTCCTTCCGCGCGCCGCCGGGACGGATCACGAGCCTCATCGGCCCGAACGGCGCGGGCAAGAGCACGGTGCTCAATCTTCTCGGCGGCTTCTATCGGCCGCAGGAGGGGACCGTGCGCCTGGACCGCACCTCTATTGGCGGCCTGGCCGCGTGGCGCATCGCGAGGGCCGGCGTCGCGCGCACGTACCAGACGACGCAGCTCTTCGATTCGATGAGCGTCGCCGAGAACGTCTCGCTCGCCTCGCCGCGGGGCGAAAGCGAGCGATACCTCGGCTTCGTCGGTTATCGGGGCGAGCTCGACGCCGGCGCGGGCTCGCTCGCGCACGTGGACAAGCGGCTCGTCGAGATCGCTCGCGCGCTTGCCATGCAGCCTTCCGTTCTGCTCCTGGACGAGCCGGCGGCCGGGCTCTCGGCCGCAGACAAGCGCCGCCTGGCCGCCCTGTTGAAGGAAATCGCCGCAGCGGGCGTCGCAGTCGTCCTGGTCGAGCACGACATGGCGATGGTCATGGACATCTCCGATTCGATCGTTGTCCTCGATGCCGGCGTCGTCGTCGCCTACGGGCCGCCCCAGGAAATCCGGACGAGCCCGGCCGTGCGCAACGCCTACCTGGGCGACGGCGCGTCGCGGCTCGCCGCGAGCCGGCAGGACGCCGCGCCGGGAGCGCGGCTCCTGGAAACGAGCGGCCTGCGCGCCGCCTACGGCGCCGAGCCCGTGCTGCAGGGAGTGAATTGCGATGTCCGCGAGCGCGAATTCGTGGCGGTGCTGGGTGCGAATGGCGCCGGAAAATCGACGTTGATGCGCGCCCTCGCAGGGCTCCACCGACCGGTACAGGGGACGATCGCCTTTGCGGGCGAGACGCTCTCGGCCCTCGCGGCCCACGAGATCGTCCGGCGGGGCATCGTGCTCGTTCCGGAGGGCCGGCAGGTGTTTCCGGAACTGAGCGTCCGCGAGAACCTCGAGCTCGGCGCGTTCGCGTGCGGCGGTGAGGCGCCCGCGATCGAATCGATGCTGGAGCGCTTTCCGCGGCTGCGGGAGCGTCTCGCTCAGCGCGCAGGGCTGCTCTCCGGGGGCGAGCAGCAGATGCTCGCCGTCGCGCGCGGCCTCATGGGCCGGCCGAAGCTACTCATGCTCGACGAGCCCTCGCTCGGCCTCGCGCCGAAAGTCATCCAGGATCTCTTCGCCACGCTCGATCGGCTGCGAAGCGATGCGGCGACGATCCTCCTCGTCGACCAGATGGCGGAGCTCGCCCTGTCGCTCGCCGAACGCGCCTATGTGCTCCAGGCGGGGCAAATCGTTTCGCAAGGTTCTCCGGCCGAGGTCGCTGCCGGAGCGGGGATCGAGCAGGCCTACCTCGGTGCGCGCGCCTAGTGGCGCAGCTTCGCGAGCGCGCGGTTGGCCGCGGCGGCGCCGCGGACGAGGACCGAGCTCAGGTGAGGGCGCCGACGACCCCTTCCAGTAGATAGTTCATCTGGTCGAGGTAGGGGTCGTAGTTGTCGTAGGTCTTGTTCAGCACGACCTTGCCGGCGTTGTCTTTCCACGTGCCGGTGAAGATCGGCTTCTTCGCCTTGAGGTCCGCGATCGCCGCGAGCGCCGCGCGGCGCGCGGGCTCCGGCGCCCCGGCGCCGAACGGCGTGTTCTGCACCATGTCCAGGTCGTAGCCGCCGATGTACATGTTCGGCAGGCGCTCGCCCTTCATGAGGAGCTCGGCGTAGCGCTTGTAGACGGTCTCATACTTGTTCTCGGCGCCGGTGAGGAAGCCCTTCGGCGCCACGCTCGCCTGCGAGACGTTGTGGCCGCAGGACTTGACGCCGCGGCGCTCCGCCGTCTCGACGACGATGCGCGGGCTGTCCACGTGCGCGGCGATGACGTCGCAGCCCGCGTCCGCGAGCGTGTTGGCGGCCTCGGCCTCGCGCACGGGCAGCGACCAGTCGCCGGTGAAGATGAGGTGAACGGTCGCGGCCGGGTTCACCTTTCGCGCGGCGACGAGGAAGGTGTTGACGTTGCGCACCACGAGCGGAATCGGCTTCGCGGCCACGAAGCCGAGCTTGTTCGTCCGCGTGGAGAGGCCCGCGACGATGCCGTCCACGTAGTGCGCCTGGTCCAGGTAGCAGAAGTATCCGCCGAGATTCGCCGGATGCTTGTCCTTGTCCCAGAGCGTCGTCGGATGGCGGAACTCGACCTGCGGGTACTTCTTCGCTAGATCGATCATGAAGGGATTGAAGTATCCGTAGGACGTGCCCAGGACGAGCTTCGCGCCGTCGGCCTGGATCATCGACTCCATGACCTCGTAGGCTTGCCGGGTCTCGGGGACGCGCTCCTGCTCGACGACCTTGACGCCGGGCAGGTTCTTGAGCGCCTGCACCGCGTAGTAGTGCGACGCGTTCCAGCCGAAATCGGCCCGCGGCCCGACGTAGACGATGCCGATGGTGAGGCCTTGCATGGATTGCGCGCGCGCGCCGAGCGAGGCGAGCGCGCCGGCGGCGAATGCACCTTTAAGAAGCGCACGCCGTCCGGAAGAGTGCGTCGACATGGAACCTCCCTTTTGTGGATCACGTCGTTGGTGATCGACCGAAGGTGAAGCAAAATCCGAACCAGTCATCTACGGGGGAACAAGCGTGAAAGAACGCGTGGTGGTCCTGCGGCTGAACCAGCAGCAGCTCGAGCTCATCGATCGCACCGTGCAGGCGGGCGTCGCGCCCGATCGCGAGGCGCTCGTGCGCCTCGCGCTGCGCGAGTATTCCGACCAGCGGCGCAAGGCCGTGGCGAGCAAGGCGAGCAACGATGAGTGAATGCGTCCTCGAGCCGGGAACCGGCAAGGCGATCGAGCTGCTGAAGGGGCAGGTCCTGCGCATCGAGCAGGTGGAAGGCGGCCAGTGCGTCGACTTCAACTGCTTCAACCTGCACGACTACAAGGAGTTCATGCATACGGGCCGAACGAGGACGCTGTACGGCCTGAATCCGGGCAAGGGCTGCTTCATGTGGTCGGCACCGCCGCGCGAGCGCCCGCTCGTCTATATCCTCGAGGACACGGCCGGCTGCAACGACGTGATGTTTCCCCGGTGCAGCGCCGCGCTCTATGAAACCGTCTACGGCATGCCGGTGCACACCAATTGCCAGGACATCCAGGCCGAGGCTCAGCGCGAGTACGGCCTCACGCCCGACGACGTCCACGATTCGTTCAACCTCTTCATGCGGACCGGCGTGGACGCCGCGGGAAATCTCTTCATCGACCGCCAGGCATCGAAGCCGGGCGACTTCGTCGAGCTCCTGGCGGTGGTGGACGTCCTCGCCGTGCCGAACGTCTGCGGCGCCGACGTCATGCGCACGAGCAACTTCTCCATCAAGCCGGTGAAGCTCTCGGTGCGCACGGCGAGCGCCGAGGAGCTCGCGCGCGTCCCGCCGTTCACCCCTGGCCAGGGCAACCGGACGCCGGCCGACTTCAGGAACAGCCGCATCAAGGCCGATCGGGAGCTCAAGCGCGATTCGTCCTACGCGCCGGCGTTCACGAATGTCCCGATCGAATATCGCGACTATCCAGTCGCGCTCAGCAACGACGAATACCAGCTGCTGCAGAGTCTTGCCCGGCGCGATCTGTACGGAGACGACGAGGGCGCTGCGCTGCGCGACATCCTCTTCAGCTGGTGGGAGGCGCGGTTCCTCAACCGGCCCGCGCGATGACCGCGATCGGGCCGCCGCCGGCGGGCCCCTGGTGCTCGGCGCCGCCGGAGACATAGACCGCGCCGCAGCCCGCGACGCCGGCGATCAGCCCGCCGACCGCGGCGCGCGCGTGCCTCGTGGCGCTGATGTCGGTGTCGTCGAGCATGGTGTGGCGCAGGCCGCGGACGAGCCCGTCGGGCGAGGCCTCGGCCTTCGCGAAGACGTTGACGACGCGCTCCGCCGCCGCGGCGTCGAGCCCGCGGCTCGCATCGAGGCCCACGCTCGCAAACGCGTCCTGCACCGCGCGAAGGTCGATCGCGTCGCGCATCACCGCATGGCCGATCACGCACGCGCTCTCGCTCGCGGCGCTGTTTCCCATGACGACGACGGCGTTGTGGAGGAGCTCTATTCCGGCGGAAGTGGAAGCCACGGCGGAGAAGAGCCGCCAGTCCGCGAGGACGGCGTCCTCGTGCACGCGCTCGTCGATCTCGCCCAGCGCGACGGCCACCCCGAGCGCGGAGGCGCCGCGCGAATACCCCATCGATGCGTAGGCTTCGTCGGTGATGGTGCGATTGCCGCGCGCGAGCGCTGCTTCGACGCGCTCGGAAGTGAGGAGCGGGCACTTGACCTGCACGAAATGCACGTCGGCCGCGTCCTCGAGGCCGGCGTCCTTCATCGCCGCACGCACCGCGCGCGCCGTTTCATGGATCTGCGGTGCGCGTCCGAGCTCCTCGGGCAGAAAGTCCCGCGTCTGCGCGACCCCGACCGCGAGTCGCTTCGCGCCTGCCGGCGAGCCGCCGGGACGGCGCGAGAAGACGGTGGCATGCGGGCTGAGCACGCCTTCCGTGCCGCCCGACATCACCATGGCGATGCGCGCTTCGACTTCGCCTGGCGCGCAACCGAGTCCCGGCGCGAGCGCCTGCGCGAAGGCCCGGCAGGCGTATTCGCGAGTGAAGTCGTTCACGCCGCCGTTGCCCTCGGTCTTGCCGAGGATGGCGACGACATGCTCGGCGCGCAGCCCCCCCGTGCCGAGCAGCGACGCGAGGCCGGAGACGTCGCCCGGCCCGCGCATCGTGATGCGATGCACGTCGACGCGCTGCGCGCTCATTCCGCCTGCGCTTCCTGCCAGAAGACGGCCCGGCGCTCGACCCAGCCCAGCACCTGGAAGACGGCGATGCCGGCGAGCGCCGCGGCGAAGATGGCGGAAAAGAGCACGTCCGTCTCGAGGTGCGAGGACGATAGGACGATGAGGTAGCCCAACCCCTTCGTCGCGCCGACGAACTCGCCGACGATGGCCCCCACGATGGCGAGCGAGGAAGAGACCTTCAGGGCCGAATAGAGGTAGGGCAGGGCGAACGGAATGCGCAGCTTGCGGAACTCCTGGCCCGGGCTCGCGTTCATCGTACGGAAGAGCTCGCGGTAGTCGAGGTCCGCCGCCTTGAGGCCGCGCACGGCGTTGACGAGCACCGGGAAGAAGCAGATGAGCGCCGCGGCGGCGACCTTCGACGCCCAGCCCGTCCCGAGCCAGAGCACGAGGAGCGGCGCGATCGCGACAAGCGGCGTGGTCTTCAGGGTCACGGCGAGCGGGAAGAGCCCGCGCTCGAGCGTCGGCGAGCGCACGAAGGCGAGGGCGGCGAGGAAGGCGAGGCTGCTCGCGAGAAAGAAGCCCGCCAGCGCTTCGCCGAGCGTCGTCGCGAAATGCCCGAAGAGCGCGGCGTCCATGCTGGCGAGGATCGCGCTCGGGGCGGGAAGCAGGTAGGCAGGAACGTGCAGCGCCCGGACCGCCGCTTCCCAAAGGAGCAAGGCCGCGACGATGAAGCCGGGCGGCACGAGCCAGCGTGCGCCTTTCATGCCGGTTCCCTCACCAGTGCACGGAGCCGCCCCTGGAGGCGAATGAATTCCGCGCTTTCCGGGCGCCGCGGGTGCGCGAGCGGCACCTCGACGGTCTCGCGCAGTCCCGCGGGCCGTGCGCCGAGCACGAATACGCGGTCCGACATGGCGAGCGCCTCGTGCAGCGAATGCGTCACCATGACGACCGCTTTCAGCGGCGCCTGCGGATCGAGCCAGAGCCGCACGAGCTCCTCGTTCAGCGCATCGCGCGTGAGCTCGTCGAGCGCGCCGAACGGCTCGTCGAGGAGCAGGATCTCCGGGTCGGAGACGAGGGCCCGGGCGAGCGCGACGCGTTGCTGCATGCCGCCGGAGAGCTCGCGCGGATAGGCCGACTCGAACCCCTCGAGCCGCACCCGGCGCAGGATGCGCTGCGCCTTCGCCTCGTCGAGCGGGGAGGCGCGATTTCCGCCGAGCGCGATCTCGAGCGGCAGGAGCACGTTCTCGAGGGTCGTGCGCCACGGCAGGAGGAGCGGCTTCTGGAACATGAAGGAAAGCTGCAGGCCCTGCGTGCCCTCGCGCGGGTCGCGCCCGCACACCCGCACGGCGCCGCCCGACGGAGCGACGAGGCCCGCCATGGCGCGCAGGAGCGTCGATTTTCCGCAGCCGCTCGGCCCGAGCAGCGAGACGAACTCGCGCTCGCGCACCGTGAGGCTCAGGCCCTCGAGCACCTTGAGGGCGCCGAAGCGAAGGCTCAGCGCCTCGAGCTCGATGCAAGGCGCCGCTTCGTCCGCGCTCGCCATGGCGCGCGGCGCGAGGGCCGCCCTCACTGAGGCAGGAAGCGGGTCGTGAAGGCCTTGTCGAGCGGGAGCGGCGCCTTCAGGAAGCCGCCCTTCAGCAGGAGCTCCTGCATCGCTGTCCATTGCGCCGGGTCCATGGAACCGAGCGGGCGATCGTCGGGCTTCAGGAGCCCGATGCTTTCCTTCATCATCGCGAGCTCGTGGCCGTAGGTGAGCTTGTTCCCCGCCTTGACGGTGAGCTCGGCGGCTTCTTCCGGGCGCGCCACCGCATCGCTCCAGCCCTTGAGCGTCGCGGCGACGAAGCGCTTCACGACGTCGGGTTTTTCCGCCAGCATCTTCTCGGTGGTGAAGAGCGTGTCCGCGTAGAGGTTGATGCCGAAGCTCGCGGGCCAGATGACGTTGACCTCGAAGCCTTTTTCGCGCGCGGTGATCACCTCGTTGATCACGTACCCAGGCCACACGTCGACCTGACCGGTGAGGAGAGGTGTCATGTCGAACTTGACCGGAACTTCGGTGAGGTCCTGCGACGACACGCCGGCCTTGCCGAGGATCGCCCGGTAGATGAGCTCCTCGTTGCCGCCGACCTTGAGGCCGATCTTGCGTCCGCGGAACTGGGCGGGCTCCGAAATCCCGGAGGGCTTGAGCGCGAAGAGCACGAACGGATTCTTCCGATAGAGGACCGCGAGCGCGACGACCGGCACGCCCTTGCCGCGCGCGATGAGGATCTGGTCGGCGCCGGTCACGCCGAACTGCTCGTTGCCGCCGGCGACCATTTGCACCGCCGGGAAGTCCGGGCCGCCGGGCTGGATCGAGACGTCCAGGCCCGCCTCCTGATAGAAGCCCTTTTCCTTCGCGACGTAGAAGCCGGCGAACTGCGCCTGGTTGAACCACTTGAGCCGCACCGTCACCGCGTCGGCCGCTGCGGCGCTCCAGGCAAGCGATGCGAGGGCGAGTCCCGCGACGAATGCTTTCATGAGAGCCTCCATGCTGTCGCCGCGAAATGCGGCGTGCGCGGCCCATTCTGCGCGGCGCGAGCGAGCGCGACGAGCAGGGAATTGCGCTCGGAGCGATGCCGAAAAGCGCTCGCTCAGGCGCCCCTTACGCGCCGTCGAGCGATTGGCGCAGCTGCTCGGAGAATTCGGCGGCGGCGATCGGCAGGACGCGGCCGCGCCGCGCGGCGAGGAGGAGCTGCGTGCGCCCAAGGGAGACGTCGACGAGGGGGACCGCCGCCATTTCCCCGCGGGCGAGGTCGTGCGCCGCGCCGGTGCGGAACTGGAAGCAGATCGCCTGGCTCTCGCGGGCGTAGGCCTTCATCATCTCGACGGAATTGGAAACGAGCGCCGGCTCGAGCCGGAACGACGCGCGATTGAGCGCGCGCTCGATGAGCGCGCGACCGGCGAGCGTGGGGTCGGAAAGGGCAATCGGGTAGGGCCGGCAGTCCCTCAGCCGCAGCGATCGCTGGCGCGCGAGCGGATGGTCCTTCGCCATGACGGCGCAGAAGGGTTGCGCCACGCTCGCGAGAACGGTGATGTCGCGGTTCTGCGGCGTCTCGTGCGTGAGCAGGAGATCCACGGAGTCCGCCGCGAGCGCGGCCTCGAGTGCGGCGGGCGCGCCCACGTGGACGTGGAAGCGCACGCCGGGATGGCGCGACTGGAAGGCGGAGATCGCGCTGGGGAGGAGCTGCCCCGCGACCGACTCCGCCGCCCCGACGCGCACTTCGCCGCGGACGAGCCCGCGCAGCCGCTCGATCTGCGAGCCGACGAGCTCGAGCTCCGAGAGGCTGCGCCGCACGTAGCTCGCGAAGAGCTCGCCCGCCGCGGTCGGGCGCACGCCGCGCGGCAGCCGCTCGAAGAGCGTCTCGCCGAGCTCTTCTTCGAGGTCGAGGATGCGCCGATTGAGCGCCGACGAAGCGACGTGCAGCGCCTCCGCGGCGCGGCGGATGGAGCCGTACCGGACGACCGCGTCGACATACGCGAGGATGCGCGGCGGCCGCAGCGCGTGGCGCTGGCCCGCCCGCGCGAAGCGCTTGGCGCCGCTTGCGTCGCGGCGAGGCTTGGCAGGCTTGGGCATCGTCGAGAGTCCGGGGCGGGCGAGCAGATCGCCGGTCTGGCTCCTTTTATTTCGCGAGAGCGCGGCGGCTCTTCACGATGAGCGCGCGCGCCTCCCAGGCGAGCGCAGCCGCAAGGGCGATGGCGAGCTGGGATTCGCGGCGGCGCACGCCGCTTTTTCGAAGGAGCGCCTCGGTCCGCGCTCGAACGGCGGCGCGCTTCAAACTCCGCCTCCGAAGGACATGCGCGCTTCGCGCAGCACGACGATGGCGGCGTCGAGGTCGCTGCGGCGAATGCGCAGGCGCTCGAGAGCTTGCGTGCCATTACTTCGCGCTTTGTCGAAGAGCTGGGCCTGCACTTCCTGCGGCGGGAGCTTGCCTACGCCTTCTCCGTCCGCGCGGAGGAGCGGCGCGACGGCGGAAAGGGCGATCGCGACCATCGGCAGGACGTCGAGCACTTCGGAGGGCGACTCCATGCGCTTGCGCGGAGGGGTGAGCTGGAAGTAGGCGATGGCACAGGCGAGCTCGAGAGGCACGAGGACGTCGTGCGCTTCGGCCGGCATCGCCGCTTGCGCGTTGGATTTGGGCGCGCCGCCATCGACGAGGTCCTGGAGCCATCGCAGGCGCTCGCCCAGGCGCGCGGCCAGCTCGCCGCGCAGGGGCTCGGCGCGAGCGCGGCCGAGCGCATCCGCATCGATCTGCACGAGGCGGGCGAGCAGGGCGACGATGCGGTGCGGCGCGTGGATCTCGAGCGTCTTCGCCATGACCTGGAGGTTCGGTCCCTCGGTCGTCCCCTCCGCCGCGTGCCGCTCGTGCATGCGCCGCACGAGCGCGGCGAGGTTCTCGTTCGACATTCCGCCAGCCATCTGCAGATTATCCGCGCGCTTTTCCACTTCGTCTTGCATTCGGGAAAGACGGCCGCCGGAACCGCTGCCGGACGGGAACCTCTAAGCCATACCGGCTCGCCAAGGCCGGGCTTTGCCATGCCACTGTCGCAAGACCCTCGCGGCCCCGGGGATCTCCCCCGGACTCGCATCCTTCTGTATGTCGCCGCGGCGCTCGGCGCGCTCGTGCTCGCGCTGCTCGCCCTGCGGCTCTTCTCCTAGGCGGCCTTGCGCAAGTCCTCGAAGTCGATGCAGGCG
>JAFAGU010000229.1 GCA_019237595.1 Betaproteobacteria bacterium
GCGAGCATTGAATGCCCTGAGCGCAGGAAATCGAACCATCGTTCATGAGGTCGAGGAGAACGCTCTCCTCGACGCCATGTGCAGGGTCGTTGTCGAGAAAGGTGGCTACGCGTGCGCGGCCGTGTCGTATGCGATCGCCGACAAGGACAAAGGGGTGGTCGTCAAGGCGAGTGCAGGTAATGATCACGGATATTTCGCCTCGCTCACCAACGTCACGTGGGCCGACGACGATGCGGGCCAAGGCAGCACTATCAGCGCGGTAATTCGTACGAGCCAGCGGTGTGTCGTCCGCGACATTGAGTCTGAGCCTCGGCTGCAGTTATGGCGTGAAGCGCTGCTTCGGCGGGGTTGGCGCTCCAAGGCGTCCTTTCCCTTGATCGTGGAGCGCCAGTGCATCGGCGCGCTGACGCTCTTTACTTCCAACGCAAATGCGTTCGATGAGGCGGAGCTCGCGCTTCTCGACGAGCTCGCCGACGATCTTTCTTTTGGTATCTCGGTTATCCGGGATAGGGAACGAAAGAACGAAATCGAACGGATCGCCGAGCACGCGGCCACCCACGACCTGGTGGCCGACCTGCCGAACCTGGGCTGGTTTCTGCGGCATCTGGGTGAGCAAATCCAAAAAGCGCGATCCGCGGGCGAGCCGCTGGCGGTCCTTTTCGTTCATCTTCCTCGCCTGCATGAGCTCTTCGAGGCGCTGGGATACGAGGCGGGGAACCAGACCATCCGCGTGCTGGCAGAGCGGTTATCGCTCGCGCACCAGATGCTGCATACGGTTGCTCGCGTCGGTTTCGATGATTTCGCCGTGGCCCTTCCGCACAGCGATTTCGATACGGCATCGACGGTCGCGAAGGAGTTCGTCGGGAGTCTGCAGATCCCCCTTGTCACCGCCTCGAGCAAGATCGACATGCAGGTCGCCTTCGGCATCAGCTTTTTCCCGGGCCACGGGGACAGTCCCGACGTCCTATTGCGAAGGGCAGGCATCGCGGCGAGGGATGCGGCGCGCAAGGGGCTCTCGTTCGCCACATACCAGGGGGCAAGTGACCGGGAGAGCCCTGCGCGCCTGGAGATGGCCGCAGATCTCCGGGAAGCGATGGAACAGCGGCGGCTCTTCCTTGAATACCAGCCGAAACTGGATCTCGCCACCAAGCGGGTCGAGGCAGTAGAAGCTTTGCTTCGGTGGCGCAGATCGGATGGGACGATCGTGCCCCCGGTGCAGTTTGTGCCCATCGCGGAGCACACGGGCCTTATCAGGCAGCTCACCGAGCAGGTACTGGAGATGGCTATCCGGCAACAGCGCCAGTGGCTGGAAGCCGGGAACCGGCTGCCGATCGCCGTCAACTTATCCGCGCGGAACCTCTACGATCCTCGGCTGCTCGGCAGGTTTGAGGGGCTTCTCACTACCTGGGGAGTGCCCGCCGAGCTGATCGAATTCGAGGTAACCGAGAGCGCCCTTATGGAGGAGCCGGCGGTTGCGAAGGCGCTCATCGCTTCCTTGCGCGCCAAGGGTTGCCGAATCTACATCGATGACTTCGGAACTGGCTACTCGTCGCTTAACTACCTCGTCGGCTTGCCTTTCCATGCGCTCAAGATCGATCGCTCGTTCGTGATCCAGATGAAGCATTCTCCTCAGGCGCGAGCGGTCGTCGAATCGGTCATCTCAATGGCGCACGCGCTGGAACTGCGGGTCATAGCCGAGGGCGTGGAAGACCAGCAGGAGCTGGACGAGCTTCGACAAATGAACTGCGATGAAGCTCAAGGTTACTTTATCGCGCGCCCGATGGACGCTGCGGCTGTCGTCGCGTTCGCGCACAAGGGCAGGACGGCTTGATTAGGCCCAAGACTTCCGTTTCTAGGCGTGGCGCCGGCCCCACTCGCGCATGACCTGCAGGACCGGCCCGAGGCTGCGGCCTTTGGCGGTGAGGTGGTACTCGAGGCGGGGCGGGCGTTCGCTGTAGAGCTTGCGCTCGATCAAGCCATGGCCCTCGAGCGTTTTCAGGCGCGCTGAGAGCGTGTTCGGCGGCACCCCTGCCAGGGATTCCTGGAAGTCCTGGTACCGGCGGGGGCCGTGCAGGAACAGGTCGCGCAGGACCAGGATCGTCCAGCGTTCGCCGATCATGTCCAGGGTCCGCGCGACGCCGCAGTGCTTCTGCCCGTAGGAACGGCTTGTCACGTTTGTAATCCTATCCCCATTGACTACATAAAAGCAAGTCACTACACTTTAAGAAGTTGATGGTCGATTACTTCGCACTCGCCGCACAGCTCTGGAGGCAGCGCCAATGAACAATGCAACGATCCGTCCGAATTTCCTCGAAGGCCCGATCGCGAAGCAGCTCCTCGGCCTCGCCTGGCCCGTGCTGGTCGTCCTTGCGCTGCAGACCATCGTCGCGGTGGCCGAGACCTGGTTCGTGAGCTTCCTCGGCACCGACGCGCTAGCCGGCGTCGCGCTCGTCTTCCCGGTCTTCATGTTGATGACGATGATGTCCAACGGCGCCATCGGCGGCGGCGTGTCGTCCGCGATCGCGCGTGCGCTCGGCGCCGGCCGGCGCGGGGACGCGCTGTCGCTCGCGTGGCATGCCGTGGTCCTCGGCGCGGCCTTCGGCGCGTTGTTCACGCTGGGCGTCTTGCTGGGCGGCCCGGCGCTCTTCCGCGCGATGGGCGCGAGGGGCGACACGCTCTCCGCGGCGCTCCTCTACGCGAACCTGGTGTTCTTCTCCGCGATCCCGGGCTGGATCGCGAACCTGCTCGCCGCGGCGCTGCGCGGCGCGGGCAACGTGCGCGTGCCGGCGATCGTCACTGCCGCGGGCTCGTTCAGCACGCTCGCCCTCTCGCCGCTCTTCATCTTCGGTTGGGGCCCGGTGCCTTCCATGGGCGTGGCGGGGGCGGGCGTGGCAATGATCGTCTTCAACGTCGGCTCGGCCGCCGCGCTCGCGCTCTACATGCGCTCGAAGCGCAGTCCGCTTCGCCTGGCGCCGCAACCGCTGAAACGGCAGCTCTTTGCCGATGTGCTGAAGGTCGGGCTCCTGTCGGCGGTCGGCACGGTCATGGCGAACCTCAGCGTCGTAGTGACCACGGGCCTCGTCGGCGCGAATGGCCGCGACGCCATCGCCGGCTACGGCCTCGCGTCGCGCCTCGACTACCTGCTGATCCCGCTGCTCTTCGCGCTCGGCACGGCGTCGGTGACGATGGTCGGGATGAACATCGGCGCGGGCAAGCACGAGCGCGCGCGCCAGATCGCGTGGACCGGCGCGCTCGTCTCCGCGCTCGCGACCGGCGTGATCGGCTTCCTCGCTGCCCTGTTCCCGCAAGCGTGGCTGCACCTTTTCAGCCGCGAGCCTGAAGTGGTCGCGGCGGGCGCGGCGTATCTCTCCCGCGTCGCACCCTTCTTCATCTTCTTTGGCGCCGGCATGTCGATCTACTTCTCGAGCCAGGGCGCCGGCCGCATGGCGTGGCCCTTCGCCGCGGGACTCACGAGGCTGTTGATCGTCTGCGTGATCGGCGCCGCAGCCGCGACGCTGAACGGCCTCTTCTGGATCGCGGGCCTGTCGTACCTCGCCTTCGGCGCGATCAACCTGTTCGCGCTGGCGAGCGGCTACGGCTGGGGCTTGCGTGCGCTGCCCGCGAAGGTCCGGCCGCAGGAGCCATACTAGGGGGCGATGACTTCACCGTTTGCCCCAGCAAGCGCGCAGGTTTCGGTCGCTCAAGACTCCCGGAGGTAGCCCCACGCGTGCAGCCGGTCGCTGTCCTCCGACCAGCGCTCGCCGATGTCGTCACGGTAGTACATGTACGGGATCATGACGTTGCGAACGCGGTTATAGGCTTGGCGCTGCGCCTGCTTCATGGTCGGTCCGGTTCCGCATGCCACGAGGACGACCCCCGAGGCGCCGGCAACCTGCCAGATCCCGTCGACCAGCTTCACTTCCTCGATGTGGATGCCATCGCGGCTCGGCGTCTTGAATAGGACCGCGTTGCCCCTGGATGTGCTCTCGAATGTCTCCTTGTCCCGGTACGGAAACGGAGGCACGAC
>JAFAGU010000029.1 GCA_019237595.1 Betaproteobacteria bacterium
ATCGCCACGACCTGGAAGCTCGCCATGCGCGCATTTTGCGCCGGTTCGCGGCGCACGCACGCCTCAGCCGGCGCGGCGGCCCCTCAATCGGCGCGGAAGAGCCAGCAAAGCCCGGCGACGCCGCTCTTATGGAGCGGGATCGCGCGCACGCTGAAGATGCCTTCGATCGCCTTGCCGGAAGGGCAAAGCAGCCGCGATCGCCAGGTGAGCGGCCCCGTAGCGTCCTCGACCGCGCGCATGAGGTTCGAGAGCAGCGCGACGCGCTCGGGCTCGGCGACGAAGCGCGCGAGCGGCTTGCCGAGGAGGTCGGCCCGAACGACGCCGAGGAGCTCGGCGAAGGCGAGGTTCGCCTCGCGCACGTTGCAGCCCTCGTCGGTGACGGCGTAGGCGTCCGGCGCATGCTCGAAGAAATCGCGGTAGCGCGCGTGCTCGAGCTCGAGGAGCTGCGCTTGCCCGGCGAGCTCCTCCCACATGGTCTCTATTTCCTCCAGGGCGAGCTGCACGTCGCGCTCGACCTCCGGGTCGAGCGCGCGCTCCTCGAGCCGGCGGATCATCGTGTCGCGCACCGCATTGACCGTCGCGAGGAGCCAGGTCGTGCGCGGCTCGGCCATGGAGGCTAGGAGATCGGGGCGAGATGCCAGGAAAGCGACGGAGCGGCGGGGGCCGCCGAA
Source organism: Betaproteobacteria bacterium (assembly GCA_019237595.1). Taxonomy (GTDB): domain Bacteria; phylum Pseudomonadota; class Gammaproteobacteria; order Burkholderiales; family SG8-39; genus SCGC-AG-212-J23. Next base: position 672 of record JAFAGU010000029.1, read on the forward strand.
GGCAGGCGCCGCACCGAGAGGCTCGTGGGCCGCTCGCCCGAGGCCACCTTCATCACGGAGCGCCACGCGTCGGCCTCCGCCGTGTCGAGGGCGAATGCGGCGAGCTGCTGCCGGAAGACGCGGCGCTCGCGCGGGATGACGAAGCTCTGCAGCGGCCGCGCCGCGAGGCGCCGTGGCGGCACGCCCAGCACGAGGGCGGCGGCGTGGTTGGCCTCCTGCACGTTGCCGAACTGGTCGGTGACGAGGTAGGCGTCCGTGCTGCCGTGGAAGAGATCGAAGTAGCGCTGGCGCTCGGCCGCGAGCTCGTCAACGCGCGCGTTCAGCGCCTCCCAGGCTTCGCGCACTTTTTCAGTCTTCCGTTGCCGCACGGCGACAGCATACGTGGGCCATGTGTCCCACGATAGAGGGAAATCCTGACGAAGACCCTACGACGCGCGGCGAATCAGCCAGCAGAGCCCGTCGGCGTTCTTGCGGCGCACCTTGATCGAGCGCACGCGGAAGCGCACGGGGATCGGGTGCCCGGCGACCGGGACGAGGCTTCCCATCCATTCCTCGGCCTCGCCTTCCGGGCGGCCGCGCACGGCGACCAGGCGCCCGCGGAAGCCCGGGCGCTCGGGCTCGAGGATGAACGAGACGAGCGACGTGCCGTCGAGGCCGCCGTCCTTCGCGCCGAGGAGCTCGCGCGCCGAGCGGTTCGCCTCGCGGATCTCGCCCTGCGGCTCGGTGATCACGTAGGGGTCGGGCGCGTACTCGAAGAAATCGGCGTAGCGCTGTCGCTCGCTGTCGAGGATGTCGGACTGGCCCTTGAGCTCTTCCCAGAGCGTCTGGATTTCCTCGATGGCGGCATGGAGCTCGGCGGCGGCGTCGGGCGCGGACTGCAGGCGCGAGCGCAGCATCTGCGTCACGTTCCTCGCCGCGGCGTGGAGGGAGAAGGCGTTCGATGGCATGGGGCGGGGATTGTAGATCATGGATGTCGCGCGGCGACACCATTCCGATCGACCCATCCTTGCCGGACTATGGCGCGCCGGGGCGCCCCGGCTTACGGGCGGGCGAAATTCACGCATCCTCGCCGCTCTATGAAAATCAGCGTTCTGGGCCTCGGATACGTGGGCGCCGTATCCGCCGGCTGCCTTGCCAGGGACGGCCACGAAGTCATCGGGGTGGATCCCGAGCGCGCCAAGGTCGAGCTCATCAACGAAGGGCGCTCGCCCATCATCGAGAAGGACCTGGGCGAGATCATCGCCGAGCAGGTGAAGGCCGGGCGCCTCGCCGCGTCGACCGACGTGGAGTCCGCGGTGCGGCATACGGACCTCGTCTTCGTGTGCGTGGGCACGCCGAGCCTCTCCAACGGGTCGATCGACCTCAAGTACGTGCGGCGCGTCTGCGAGCAGATCGGGAAAACCCTGGCACGCCACGACGGCGCGCCGGTGATCGTGATGCGCAGCACCATGCTGCCCGGGACGATGCGCGACGTGGTCGTGCCGATCCTGGAAAAGAATTCAGGGAAGAAAGCGGGAGAGGAGTTCGGGCTCTGCATCAACCCCGAGTTCCTCCGCGAAGGCACGGCGGTGCACGACTACGACCATCCGCCGAAGACGGTGAT
>JAFAGU010000128.1 GCA_019237595.1 Betaproteobacteria bacterium
CTCTCGGCGTGGCTCGTCGAATGCCTGCTCCAGTTCCTCGAATGGTGCGCGGCGCTGCCCGGAGCGCTCTGGCAGCAGCATGTGCCGCCGCCGTGGGCGATCGCCCTCGCGCTCGTGGGCGTCGCGTGGGCGCTCGCGCCGCGCGGCACGCCTTCGCGGCTTTGCGCACTCGCGCTTTTGGCGCCGGCCTTCCTGTTCCCTCCGCCGTCGCCGCGCGAGGGCGAAGCCTGGATCACCACGCTCGACGTCGGCCAGGGGCTCGCGGTGCTGGTGCGCACGCAGCACCGGACGCTCGTCTACGACGCCGGGCCGGCGTTCGGGCCCGAAGCGGATAGCGGCGGGCGGATCATCCTCCCGGCGCTCAGGGCCGCGGGGGTCGAGCGGATCGACCTGCTCGTCCTGACGCACGAGGACCTCGACCACATCGGCGGCGCGGTGACGATCCTCGAATCCCTGCCGGTCGATCGCCTCGCTTCCTCGCTTGCGCCCGAGCATCCGGTCCACGCGCTCGCGCCGCAATGGAGCCCGTGCACGGCCGGAAGCGCATGGGAATGGGACGACGTGAGGTTCCGGTTCCTTTCTCCGGATCCGGCGATGCGAATCGCACGGCGAAACGACTCGAGCTGCGTGCTGCGCGTCGAGACCGCGGGCGGCGCCATGCTCCTTACTGGCGACATCGAGAAGCCGGCGGAGGCGTACCTGCTCGGCGCGCCCGCGGTCCTGAAGAGCGACGTGCTCCTCGTGCCGCATCACGGCAGCCGGACCTCCTCGACGAGCGAATTCATTTCCGCGGTCGCGCCGAGGTGGGCCGTGGTGCCAGTGGGGTACCTCAACCGCTTCGGCCACCCGAACGCGGACGTCCTTGCTCGCTACCGCAGCGCGGGAATCGAGCTTCTGCGCACCGACCGCCAGGGGGCGGTGCACGTCATCCTGGGGGCCGAGGGCGCGACGGTCGCCACGGAACGCGCCCTGCGGCCGCGCTATTGGCGCGCGCCGGGCAGTGGATAGAATGCATTCGCGGGGCTTCCCGCATTCCCAAGAGGAGAGGACGACATGGCCAAGAAAGGCGGCGGCGCGGTTTACCGGGTCACGGAGGTCATCGGTACCAGCAGCAATTCGTGGGAGGACGCGGCGCGCAACGCCGTGCGTACGGCCGCGAGCACGCTGCGCGACCTGAGGATCGCGGAGGTCACGAAGCTCGACGTGAAGATCGACGACGACGGGAAGATCTCGCAGTTCCGGGCGCGGCTCGCGCTCTCCTTCAAGTACGACGGCTGAGGCCCGGCCCGCGATCGGCCGGCTCGCCGGGCTCGACCTGAATGGCTGAATCGGCCGCGCCGCGCCGGCGCTCGGTGCAATGCGCTTCGCCCCGGGGGCTGCACCGCATGGCCTACCGGGAGTGGGGCGATGCACGCAACCGCGACGTGCTCGTCTGCGTGCACGGCCTCACGCGCGTCGGGCGAGACTTCGACGCGCTCGCGCAGGCGCTATGCGGCCACTTTCGCGTCCTCTGTCCCGACGTCGCCGGGCGCGGCGACTCCGACCGGCTTGCCGACCCGTCGCTCTATGCGCTGCCTCAGTACGTGAGCGACATGGTGACGCTGATCGCGCGCCTGGACGTCGAAAAGGTGAGCTGGCTCGGCACGTCCATGGGCGGCCTGATCGGCATGGCGCTCGCCGCGCAGGCAGGGACTCCGATCCAGCGTCTGGCGGTGAACGACATCGGCGCGGTCGTCGCGAAGGAGGCGCTGCAGCGCATCGGCGACTACGTCGGCCGCACGCCCGCCTTCGCGAGCCTCGAGGAGGCGACCCAATATCTGCGCACCGTGCAGGCGCCCTTCGGCCCGCACACGGACGACGAGTGGCGCTTCCTCACCGAGATCTACGTAAGGAAGAACGACGACGGCAGCTATCGCGTCCATTACGATCCGCGGATCGGCGACACCTTCCGCGCGGCGCCGCTCGACAAGGACCTCGAGCTCTGGCCGGTCTACGACGCGATCCGCTGCCCGATGCTCGTCATCCGCGGCGCTCGATCCGACCTCCTTAGGAAGGACACCGCGGACGAGATGGCGCGGCGCGGGCCGCGCGCAAGGGTGATGGAGATTGCCGGCGTGGGCCACGCGCCGACGCTGATGCATGCGGACCAGATCGCCATCGTCCGCGACTTTCTGCTCGAAGGAGCCCAAACATGAAGCGGCTATTCTTACTCGCCCTCGCCTTCTGCAGCCTCGCTCACGCTCAGCAGTCGACGCTCGACGCCGTGCGCGCCCGAGGCACCGTCGCTTGCGGGACGAACACCGGCCTCGCCGGGTTCTCGCAGCCTGATTCCAAGGGCGTCTGGCGAGGCATCGACGTCGATGTCTGCCGCGCCGTCGCTGCCGCGGTATTCGGCGACGCCTCCAAGGTGCGCTACGTTCCTGCGACGACGCAGCAGCGCTTTACCGCCCTGCAGTCGGGCGAGGTGGATCTCCTCTCGCGCAACACGACGTGGTCGTTCTCGCGCGACGCGGGCCTGGGCTTCAACTTCACCGGCGTCAATTTCTACGACGGCCAGGGCTTCATGGTATGGAAGAAGCTCAACGTGAAGAGCGCGAAACAGCTGAACGGAGCCACGATCTGCGTGCAGCCCGGCACGACGACCGAGCTCAACCTGGCCGACTACTTCCGCGCCAACCGGATGACCTTCAAGCCGGTGGTGATCGACAAGCTGGAGGAGGTCCTGAACGCCTACTTCGCCGGGCGCTGCGACGTCTTCACCACCGACATGTCGGGGCTCGTCTCGGTGCGCGGCTCGCGCGCGCCCAATGCCGCCGAGCACGTGATCCTGCCCGAGATCATCTCCAAGGAGCCGCTCGGCCCGCTCGTGCGCCATGGCGACGACCGCTGGTTCGACATCGTCAAGTGGTCGCTCTACGCGATGATCGAGGCCGAGGAGCTTGGCCTGACTTCCAGGAACATCGACGAGCAGGCCCGCACGAGCAAGGATCCGTCGGTGCAGCGCTTCGTCGGCGCGAGCGGCGACCTCGGCAAGATGCTCGGGCTCGACAACCGCTGGGCGTTCAACATCGTCAAGCAGGTGGGCAACTACGGCGAATCCTTCGAAGCCAACCTGAAGCCGCTCGGCTTCGAGCGCGGCCAGAACGCGCTCTGGAAGGATGGCGGCCTCATGTATTCGCCGCCCATCCGGTAGCCCTTTTTGAAGAAGATCGGGTTCCAGGCTGCGGCGATCGCGCTCGCGCTCGGCTTCGCCTGGTACCTCGTAGCCAACACCGTAGACAACCTCGCAGCGCGGAACATCGCGAGCGGCTTCGGCTTCCTCGGGCGCGAGGCGGGCTTCGAGATCGGCGAGACCGGCGGGCTTGCCTATGGCGCCGCGGATACCTATCTGCGGGCGCTGGCGGTCGGGCTCGGGAACACCTTTCGCGTCGCCGTCCTAGGCATTGTCGGAGCCACCGTGCTCGGCTTCCTGGTCGGGCTCGGGCGGCTCTCGGAAAATCCGCTCGTTCGCGGGGCGACCGCGGCGTACGTGGAATTCCTGCGCAACACGCCGCTCCTCGTGCAGCTCTTCTTCTGGTACGCGCTGATCACGGAAGCCTTCCCGTCTCCGCGCGAGGCGCTTTCGCCGCTCCCGGGCGTCTTCCTCAGCAATCGGGGCATCTTCTTCCCGCTCCCGGGCTCCTGGCCGGTGCTCGAGGGGTTCAATTTCTCCGGCGGCGGCCACCTTTCGCCCGAGTTCGCCGCCCTGCTCGCGGGGCTGGTGCTCTATACCGCGACCTACATTGCCGAGATCGTCCGCGCGGGCATCCTCTCGGTCCCGAAGGGACAGCTTGAGGCGGCGCGCGCGCTCGGCCTGGAGCGCCGCCCTACGCTGCGCCACGTGGTCCTGCCCCACGCGCTTCGCGTGATCGTGCCGCCCCTCTCGAGCCAGTACCTGAACCTCGTGAAGAACAGCTCGCTCGCCGTGGCGATCGGCTATCCCGACTTCGTCTCCGTGGCGAACACCGCGATCAACCAGACCGGCCAGGCGATCGAGGGCGTGGCGCTCATCATGGCGGTGTACCTCACCATCAGCCTCGCCCTTTCCGCGCTCATGAACTGGTGCAACGCGCGCCTCCTCGCCCGCGGATGAGGGGCCTCTTCTCCGGAGCGCGGAATACGGCGCTGACCCTCGCGGCCGTGGCGCTGCTTGCGCTCGTCGTCCCGCCCTTTGTGCGCTGGGCGTTCATCGACGCCGTCTGGAAGCCGGACGCGGCGGCCTGCCGCGCCGCGCACGGCGCGTGCTGGGGATTCATCGTCGAGAAGCATCGCTTCATCCTCTTCGGCACGTATCCCTACGAGGAACACTGGCGGCCGGCGCTCGCGTCGCTGCTGCTGGTCGCGCTGTGGGTGTTCAGCCTCTTTCGGAGCCATTGGAAATCGTGGCTCGCGGCCGTGTGGATGGCGGGTCTCGCAGCGATCGGGCTTCTCATGTGGGGCGGCATCCCCGGGATGCCGTACGTCGACAACGAGCGCTGGGGCGGGCTCATCCTGACGCTGCTCCTCGCCACCTTCGGGGTGGCGGCCGCGTTTCCCATCGCCGTGCTGCTCGCGCTCGGCCGGCGCTCCGGCCTGCCCGCGATCCAGGCGCTCTGCGTGGCCTACATCGAGCTCGTGCGTGGCGTGCCGCTGATCTCGCTCCTCTTCATGGCCTCGGTCATGGTGCCGCTCTTCCTGCCGGCTGGCGTATCGATCGACAAGCTCGTGCGCGCCCAGCTTGCCTTGATCCTCTTCGTCGCCGCCTACCTAGCCGAGGTGGTCCGCGGCGGCCTCCAAGCCGTTCCGCGGCACCAGTACGAGGCGGCCGACGCGCTCGGCCTGAATGCCTTCCACAAGACGACCCGGATTGTGCTGCCGCAGGCGCTGCGCATCGCCGTGCCGCCGATCGTCAACACGGTGATCGGTCTCTTCAAGGACACCTCCCTCGTGGTGGTGATCGGCCTTTTCGACCTCCTGCATACGATCAAGGTGTCGCTGAACGAGCCGGCGTGGGCGGGCTTCGGCGTGGAAGCCTATCTCTTCGCGGCGTTCGTGTACTTCGCCTTCTGCTACTCGATGTCGCGCTACAGCCGGACGCTCGAGCTTAGGCGCGGCGATTCGCCGCGTCCCAGTTCCGCTCCAGGTTC
>JAFAGU010000248.1 GCA_019237595.1 Betaproteobacteria bacterium
TCCGCCAATCCTCCCGGGCTCTTCATCTTCCAGACGGGCGTCGGCACGCGCGCGCTCTTTGCCGCCACCGACGCGTTGGGGCTGACGGCCGAATTTCTTTCCTTCCTCGAGAAAGCGATGGTGGCCGTCCGCGGGCCCAAGCCCACCGGAGCGCTCCGCGAGCGCAAGGTGCGCATCGACCGCAGCGCGCAGGACCCGTTCACTACGAGCGAGCTTCTCACTTGCACCGCGGATGTCGACGTGCGGGGCAAGACAGTCATCGTCCAGCGCTTCGGCGCCGAGAACGCCGAGCTCGACCGCGCGCTCGAAGCGCGCGGCGCGGCCGTGACCGAGATCCCGACCTACCGCTGGTCGCTTCCCGCGGATACCGGACCGCTCGAGCGCCTCGTCGGCTCCCTCGAGCGCGGCGAAATCGACGCGGTGGTCTTCACCAACGCGGAGCAGGCGAGGAACCTCTTCCTCGTCTCGGACCGGATCAACCGGCGCAAGGCGCTCGAAGAAGCGCTGAACCGCGTGGTCGTCGCTTCCATCGGCCCGGTCGCCTCCCGCGCGCTCGAGGAAGCCGGCATCCGCGTTGGCATCGAGGCGCGCCCGCCGAAGCTCGGCGCGCTCCTCGCCGCGCTCGAGCGCGCGCTCTGAGCGTTCCTGCCGTGCTGCCCAGCGCCTAGAGCCGCTTTCCGGACCCGAGCATCGGGTCCATGTCGCCGCTCGTCTTCATGCAGGTGCTGAAGAGCTCCTGCGCGAACACGGAGCCCGGCGTGCGCGACTTGTACGCCGCGTCGAGGATGTCCTGCATGAGCCGCTGCCCGCGGTCGGATTCGGCCACGTCGTAGATGCGGGCCATGATCGTCTGGGCCTTCTCCGGGCGGATGTCCTCCTGCGCGAGCGAGCGCGCGACGATCGCCATGTCCGCCGCCACGGAGCACTCCTCGGGGCTCTGCGCCTGTTCCGCACCCCATGCGGGCGCAATGGCGAGCGAAGAGGCTAGGGCGAGGGCGAGGGCGGCGGATTTCATGGCGGCTCCGGAGGAATGCTTCCCCGCCGAGGGGCAAGGTTCGTGCCGTAGCTCAAGCTCCACTTGCACGACAAGGGGCCGGATAGCGCCCTGGACCGTCGAAGCTTCGAGGGGCCGCTGCGCATATCGACATAACATTTCGTTCCTTCCCCGGGCGGGCGCAGGCGACTACCTTCGCGGTCGCGGGGACATGGCGGACGTCCAACAACAAGCGAAGGGCCTGAGCGAGGACTGGCTGTCCGTGTGGATCGGCCTGCTGGTGCTCGCGCTTTCGCTGGGGCTGCTGGGCGGCACGGACTTGCTGGGCTGGGTGGTGCGCACGGCCGTGTGGACGGACCCGGCCAAGTCACTGAGCGCGCTGTCCGCCGGCTACTCGAAGGTGCCCGGCGTCGTTGCGCTGATCGGCACTTACGTCTTTCTCCTCGTGCTGATGACGGCTGGCGCCGCGGTAATGAAGGCGAAGCCCGCGCGCTTCGCTGCCGCCTTTACCGCCGTGTTCTGGCTGAGCTATCTCGCGTGGGTCGGCGGCAGCTGGGCGCACTTTGCGGCGACGACGCCGGCGGAGATGCACAAGCTGGGCATCGGCTGGTCGCTGCGCCTCACGAACGAGGGCGGCTACATCGTCGCGCTCGCGCTCGGCCTCGTGATCGGCAATTTCTTTCCCGGCGTCGCGCGGGCGCTCGGCGAAGCGGTGCGGCCGGAGCTCTACATCAAGACGGCGATCGTCATCCTTGGCGGCTTCCTGGCCGTCACCGCGGCCGAGAAGCTCTCGCTCGCCGGCTCGCTCATGTTCCGCGGTCTCGCCGCGATCATCGAGGCCTATCTCGTCTATTGGGCGGTCGTGTACTTCGTCGCGCGCAAGTGGTTCGGCTTCAGCCGGGAATGGGCGGCGCCGCTCGCTTCCGGGATCTCGATCTGCGGCGTGTCGGCCGCGATCGCCACCGCGAGCGCGATCCGCGCCCGTCCGGTCGTCCCCGCAATGGTGAGCTCGCTCGTCGTCGTCTTCGCGGTGGTGGAGCTCATCGTGCTGCCCTTCGTCGCGCAGGCGTTCCTCTCGCACGAGCCGATGGTCGCCGGCGCATGGATGGGCCTCGCGGTGAAGACCGATGGCGCGGCGATCGCGAGCGGCACGATCACCGAGTCGCTCATCCTCGCGGCGGCGGCGGCGCAGGGCATCCAGTACAAGGCGGGCTGGATCCTCAGCACGACCGCGACGGTCAAGGTGTTTATCGACGTGTTCATCGGCGTGTGGGCGTTCCTCCTCGCGTGGATCTGGACGACGAAGATCAACGTGCGCCCCGGCGAGCGGGCGCGCGCGGTCGAGATCTGGGAGCGCTTCCCCAAGTTCATCCTCGGCTTCCTCGCGAGCTTTGCCGTCATCCTCGGGCTCGCGCTTTCCGCCGGGCCGGAGCTCGGGGCGAGGCTCCGCGCCGCGGTGGGCGAGGCGAACACCTTCCGCGGCATCTTCTTCGTCATGACGTTCTTCACCATCGGCGTGCTCTCCGATTTTCGCAGGCTCTGGGCCGAGGGGCTCGGGCGGCTCGCCGCGGTGTATGCGGTCTCGCTCTTCGGCTTCGTGATCTGGGTGGGACTCGCCATCTCGTTTCTCTTCTTCGCCGGCGTCAAGCCGCCGCTCGCCCCATGAAGGAACAGGAAGACATCGCCCGGGAGCTGCGCAACATGCCGGCCGAGCCGCTCCTGCCGGTCGAGAAGCAGCTGATCGGCTGGAGCCTCGGCCTCGGCGTCGCGCTCCTCGTGGTGCTCGTTTTCGTCAGTCGAACGTTTTTCCCCGCGGGCTAGAGCCGCCGCAGGCGGCGGAGTACGATGCGGCCCTCTGGAGGAGGGTCGATGAAGGTTGCCGCCGCGCTCGTGCTTCTCGCGTGCTGCAGTGCCGCGCATGCGCAGCACGGCGCGAGCGCCTCGAACATGGCGCTCGTCGGAACGCACGACCTCCAGGCGCGCAGCGCCTACCAGCCGCTGGTCGTGGAGAGCGGCGAACGCTGGATCGCCTACATCGGCCACCACGGCGGAAAGTCGCTCAATCCGCTCACCGGGCGAATGGAGGACAACGGCACGACGCTCCTAGACGTGACCGATCCGCGGCAGCCGAAGCTTCTCTCGCACATTCCGGGCGAGCCCGGCGAGGGCGAGACCGGCGGCGCGCAGATGGTGCGCGTGTGCAACGGCGCGACGCTGCCCAAGGGCGACCCGAAAAAGACCTACCTGCTTCGTCCGTACGGCAACGCGGCGCACGAGCTCTGGGACGTGACGCAGCCAGAGAAGCCCGCGCGCATGGCCGTGCTCGTCGATGGGCTCAAGGGCACGCACAAGAGCTGGTGGGAATGCGACAGCGGCATTGCCTACCTCGTGTCCGGCCTGCCGGACTGGCGCACGCGCCGCATGACGCAGGTGTTCGATCTTTCGGATCCGGCGCATCCGGCCTTCATCCGCAACTTCGGGCTCCCGGGCCAGCAGCCTGGGGCCACGGGTCCGGTGCCGACGGAGCTTCACGGGCCGATCTCCACGGGGCCGAAGGGCAACCGAGTCTACTTCGGCTACGGGACGGACAAAGCCGGCATCGTGCAGATCGTCGACCGGCAGAAGCTCCTTAACGGGCCGAAGGAGGATCTCGTCTCTCCGCAGGTCGCTGTGTTCAGGTTGAATAGCATGCATGGCGCGCATACGGCCCTTCCGCTCCTCGGCCTGCCGCTGCCGGAATTCGACAAGGACAAGGGCCCGCACAAGGGCGACTTCCTCTTCGTCGTGAACGAGGAGCTCGTGAACGAGTGCCTCGAGCCGCGCCAGCATGCGTTCGTAGTCGACATCACGGACGAGCGCACGCCGGTGGGCGTCGCTTCCTTCAACGTCCCCGAATCCCCCGGCGGCTTCTGCAGCCGAGGCGGGCGCTTCGGCTCGCATTCCTCGAACGAGAACCAGCCGCCGATGTACGCCGGCAAGCTCGTCTTCGTCGCGTGGTTCAACGCGGGCGTGCGCGCGGTCGACATCCGCGATCCCTACCGCCCGCGCGAGGCGGGCTACTACATCCCCGCGACGACGGAAAAGACCGACAAGCGCTGCATCAAGACGGAGCAGGGAGAGCGCTGCAAGGTCGCGATCCAGACGAACAACGTCGAGGTCGACGACCGCGGCTACATCTATATCGTCGACCGGGCGAACACCGGCCTGCACATCCTGGAGATGGCGAAATGATCTCTTTCAAGCCGTTGCACCCCGTTTTCGTCGCGGAAGCCCAGGGCGTCGATCTTCGCCAGCCCCTCTCCAAGGAGGAGATCGGAAAGGTCGAGGAGGCGATGGACCGCTACGCGGTGCTCGTGTGGCACGACCAGCCGCTCGACGAAGACCAGCAGATCGCGTTCTCGCGCCAGTTCGGCGCTCTCGACATCGGCCTTCGCAAGGCCTACGGCGGCAAGCATCGGCTCAAGCACGAGGAGCTGATCGACATCTCGAACGTCACGCCGGAGGGGGAGGTCACGGGCCGCGCGAGCTCGAAAGCGATCAGCAATCTCGCGAACCAGCTCTGGCACAGCGACAGCTCGTTCCAGAAGCCCGCGGCCGGCTATTCGATGCTCTCGGCGGTCGTGCTGCCCTCCAAGGGCGGCGAGACGGAGTACTGCGACCTGCGCGCGGCGTACGACGCGCTGCCGGAATCGACGAAGAAGGAAATCGCAGACCTTAAGACCGAGCACTGGGCGTTCTATACGCGCACCTGGCTTGGCGACACGTATAGCGAAAAACAGCTCGCCGCGTTACCGGCAGTCGAATGGCCGCTCGTGCGCATCCACCCGCGCTCAGGCCGCAAGGTGCTCTGGGTGGGCGCGCACGCGACGCGCATCCTCGGCATGTCGATCACCGAGGGCCGCATCCTGCTCGCGGACCTGCTCGAGCACGCGACGCAGCGCGAGTTCGTCTACCGCCACCAATGGCGCGTCGGCGATCTCGTGATGTGGGACAA
>JAFAGU010000334.1 GCA_019237595.1 Betaproteobacteria bacterium
CATCACCGGCGCCGGGCCCTTTAGCCTGCCGCAGTTTGCAAACAGCGCGGCGACGCTCGCGGCGGCCATCACGGGCGACCTCACTTATTCGACGGCAGGCGCGCTCACCGTCGGTACGGTCGGCGTCACCAGCGGCGTGCAAAGCACCGACAACGGCAACATCACGCTAACCGCGAGAAGCGGGGCGCTGACCGTCAGCCAGCCGGTGCTTTCCGGCGGCGCGCTCGTCGAAGGCACGCCCACGCCCGCCACGCGCGGCAATGTGTCGCTGACGTCCTTCGGCGGTACGGCGGGAAGCACGACGCTCGCCCTCAACGCCGACGTGGCGGGCAACCAGCTCCAGCTCTTTGCCGACCGGAACATCGGCCAGGCGGCGATCGCCGGTCCCGGGACGCATCCGCTGCTCGAGGCGGGAAGCCTGCTCCTGGGCGCGTCCAACAATCCGGTGCTCCGCTTCAACGGCACGGCGCCGACGCCGAGCGAGCTGGTGTACAACTTCGACGGCGCCACGACGGTGAGCCAGGACCTCGTGGCGAGTCGCCTCATCCTGCGCAGCCTTTCCAGCGGCTCCTCCATCGCCTTTGCGTCCGGCCACAGCCTGACGGCAACCCAGCTCCTGTTGCTGGGAGACGCGACCTTCAGCCTCGGTAACGCGGGCAACCACATCAGCACGCTCGCAGAAGCGGGCGCGTTGTTGGGCGGCGGCAGCAATATCACGTACACCGATACCGGCAGCTTCGCTGTCGGATCGATCACGTCGTCTTATTCGTTCTTCGGCACCACGAACGGGATCGGCAACCAGCAGGTCTTCTTCGGCTCGCCGCATCCGGCCAACGTGTCGCTCACGGCCTCCGGCACCGGCGGGACCCTCACGCTCAGCCAGCCGATCACCGCGACCGGCGCCGTGGCGCTCTCAGCGCAGGCCGGCGTGTCGCAGAATTCCAGCGCGCCGATCACGGGATCCTCGCTCGCGCTTACGGGCGGCGGCACGTTCGCCCTGTCCTCCGCGGGCAACAGTGTCGGCACCCTTTCCGCTTCGCTGACGAACCTCGGGTCGTTCTCCTATGCCGACACGAACAGCCTCACCATAGGCACGGCGGGCGGCATCAGCGGCCTGACGGCTTCCGGCCCCGGCCTGGTCAGCGCGAGCGTAAGCGCGGGCAACAACCTGACGGTGAGCTCTCCCATCAGCATCAGCACCGGCAGCACGGCTTCCCAGGCGCAGCTCGCGCTGAACGCCGTTCACGACATCACCCTCGCGAGCAACGTCACCGTCACGGGCGGCGCCGTCGATTCCAGCAACGGAGCGAGCTTCCAGGCCTACTCGAGCCGCGGCGGCGTATTCCAGACCGCGGGTGCGATCACCGTCACGGACAACGGACCGGCGACGGTCTCGACGCAGGCCCCGCACCAGGCCGTGGTGGATATCCGCGCGGCGAACGATCGCCAGACCAACGGCCAGAACATCTCGGGCTGCGGCGGTCCCTTCGACTTCATAGACAGCGCGGGCTGCGGGCAAATCGCCGTCACGAGCGTCGCGGCGCTTTCGAATAACGGGCGTGCCGTGGTCGGGTTGCGCGGCCCCATGTCGGTGAGCCTGAGCTCGGGCGGGAGTGTTACGGCCACAAGCCCGACGGCTCCGTTCGTCAATGTCACGGCGGACATCCAGGATTCGCAGGGCAACGTGGTCTCCCAGGGCAACGTGAGCCTCTCCGGCGGACTCACCGCGCAGCAGACCGCGGTAGCGGACCAGAACAACACGAACAAGGCGCCCGCCGGAGTCCTCGCGTCGGGCGCGAACCTGGCCTTCGGCACCGTGGCGTCGAATAGCGGCTATGGAATCTCCTTCACCGCGGCGAACAACATCACGATGAACGGGAACGTCTCGACCACCTCGAGCGACGGCGTGAGCCTCTCGACCTCGAGCACGTTCGGGACGATCCAGACCACGGGCGCCTCGACCGTCACGGCGAAGCAGCTCGGCATCATCGGCGATCGGGACGTCGGCATCTTCAACGTCAAGACCAATGTCCAGACCCTGCAGGTGCTCGGCGGGCGCGCCGCCACGATCGACAACAGCGCGCAGACAGGCACGCTCACCGCAACCGTGCTCGGGCGGATCTCGCAGGCGACCACGGATCCGGCGACGAACACGTCGGTGCCCGCCACGAACAAGCCGATCGGCGCGCTCTCGCTCACGACGGGCGGCAACCTCACGGTGTTCACGCTCAACAACTTCGCACAGGACCCTTCGACCGGCGCGGGCGGCATCTTCGATCTCGCGGGCCAGTCGGCGAGCCGTCAGCCGCTCATCCTCAAGGCCGACTCCATCACGCCGACGCCGGGCGCCTTCATTACTGCACCGTGGACCGACGTGACGCTCGTGCCATTTACCGCCGGCCGGACAATCGAAGTGCGCAATCTCCCGCCGGCGGCGCCCGATCCGGGCACTACGTACTACCTTGGCAGTGCCGCCGGGCTGCTGAACCAGTTCAACCCGCAGGCGAACCTCACGATCGGCGGGCCGGGTTATAGCGGAACCATCTTTGTCGGCAGCCAGGACTCGTTCGGCGGCTTTTCCTCGGCCGAGCAGTTCAGCCTCGGCCAGATGCAAGTCACCTTCCAGACCACGGGCCGCGTCTTCAACCGCTTCGGGACGAACCAGGACACGCCGACGAATTGGCAAAACTCGCCGTTCGTGCCGCCGCCCTGGCCGCCGTCGCCCAACATCGTCTGCACGCCAGGCAACGCCTGCATCACGCAGATCACGGGCACGAGCGGCAACGTCACCATCATCGACAGCCTCTCGAACGGCAGTTCTTCGCGCGACGTCGTCCTTGCGGGCGCCGGAACGGGAGTCGGCGGCTCGCTTCCGCCGAGCGGCACGACGAGCGGCAGCGGCTCGAGCGGCGGCAGCGGAGGATCCGGCGGTGGCGGCGGTGGAACGGGGGGCGGCTCTTCTTCCTCGAGCGGGCCTGGCACGCCGCCCTCCGGTTCGCCAGGCGGCGGCGGCGATTCGGGCACGCCCTCCAGCGTGACGACGACGGTCGTCTCCACGCCCCCGGGTACGAGCAGCACGAGCACGCCGCCCTCGAGCGGAGGCGCGACCTCGAGCGGTGGAGGCTCGAGCACGCTCGCCAGCGGCGGCACCCCGGGCCCGGATGGCGGGACGTCGAGCGGACTTGCAGGCAGCGATCCCGGTAGCTCGGGCACCGGCGGCGGCACGGGAACGACGTTCGCGGGCACGGACAGCGGAACCTCGGGCGGTCCGGATACGACGTTCACCGGCGGAACGGGCGGCGCGGGCGGGCCCGATACGACACTCGCCGGCACCACGGGCACGACCGGAGGCGGGTCCGGTCTACCGGGCGACGGGACAGGAACGAGCGGCTCCGGGCTCTCCGGCGCCGGAGGCACGGGGACGACCGGTGGTGGATCCACGCTCGCCGGGAGCGGCACCGGAGGCACCGGCGGATCGGGTAGCGGGCTTTCCGGCGGTGGAACCGGAACGGGCACGGGAACCGGAACGGGACCCGGAAGCGGTGGCACCGGCGGCGACGCGGGCGGCACGCTCGCCGGCGGGCCGGGCAGTGGTACTGGGACCGCCGGAGGCACCGGCGGCAGCGGCGAAGCGGGAACTGCGGGGCTTTCGGGCGATGCCAGCGGGAGCGGCAACGTTGCAACCAGCCTCGCAGGCACCGGTTCGGCGGATTCCGGAACGCCGGGTGGAACCGGATCAGGGTCCGGCCTCGTCGCAGGCGGAGCGAGCAGCGATGCGACCGGCGTGGGGGGAGCGGGCGGAGCGGCGATCTCGGGAATCGGAGGCGAGGGCGCCGCGAGCGGCGACGCGGGCGGTGCCGCGAGCGGTCTTGCGGATGGCGGGGCTGGCGCGGGCGGCGCAGCGCGAGCCGGCACCACGCTGACGGGCGATGGATCGAACGCCGGGCAGCCCGGCTCCGGAACAGGGTCGGAAAGCGGCGGAACGGCGAGCGGCCTCGCCGGCGGAAACACCGCGGGCTCCGCGACCGTGGCAGGCGATGCAGGAACCAGCGGGAGCAATACAGGAAGCGTTGCGCAAAGCGAAGCGGGCACTACGGCCGGCGGTGCGGGGACCGGCCTTGCCGGCGGGCCGCTCGCGCTCGTCGGCGGTGCGTCCGACGATGCGCAGAGCGCCGAAATTGCGCAGTCGGCAAGAGCAGGCCGGCCGGATTCGGCCGCGGCCGGCTATTCGCTCGAGGCCCAGGATTGCGCCGCCGACGGCCAGGCGGTGCGCTCGCTCTCGCGCCGCGACAAGGGCGAATCGCTCGCTGTCGCGCGCGGCGACGGGGTTCAGCTCAATCGCGACAGCCGGGGCTGTGCGTCGGGATCCAGGGCGAATCGTGCAAAAAATTAAAGGCGGCGCGAAATCGGGAATTTCATCGCCAGCCGGCACCCGGCGAGGCAGTGTCCGCCTATATAATCGATCGCACAAAAACAGCCAGCAACCCGCTTTGCGCACGCACGGCGCACAAGGCGCGGAACACAGCACCACGACGCCGTGCCGAAGGCTTTAACGCAGGGGGTTCTCGATGTCCAAGTCCATTCGTTCCAGCGTCCGCGCGCAGCTCGGCCAGGGCATGACGGAGTACATCATCATCGTGGCGCTCATCGCCATTGCCGCGATCGGCGTGTATTCGTTCTTCGGCCAGAGCATCCGCGGACAGACCGCGGGCATGGCGCAGGAAATGGCCGGCGGCAAGGCGCAGGAGGGCCAGAACATCGCCAAGACCGCGGCCGACAGCGCCAAGACCTCTGCCGCTGCGTCGAAGTCGCTCGGCACGTACGGCAACGAGCAGAAGTAAGACGCGCTAGCCGGCGGCGCAGGGGCCCCCGGAAAGCAATGCAAGGGCGGGGGAGGGCCGTTCCGGCCGGGCGCCAGCGCGGTCAGGCGCTGGTGTTCATCAGCGTCACCACGATCGTGGTGCTGCTGGCCATGCTCGTGATGTTCAGCACCGGCCAGCTCGCGACGCATCGCATGAAGCTGCAGAACACCGCGGACGCGGTGAGCTACAGCAGCGCGCTCGTGCAGGCGCGCGACCTGAACTTCACCGCCTACATGAACCGGGCGATGATCGCCAACCAGGTGGCGGTAGCGCAGATCACCAGCATGACGGGGTGGGCGCGCGGCCTGCAGGACACCTACAACGGCGATTTCTACAGCATCGCGCAGACGCTCGCCGACCTCTCCGCCTGGTCGGCGATGTGGAACGTGCCCGTGAACAGCGTCTTCAAGCCGTTCAGCAACACGCTGAAGAGCGCGCTCGACGTCGGCGGGAAGGCGATGGTGGTCGTGCTCGACTTCCTGATCGATGCCCTGCGTGGCGCCGCACGCGTCTATCACCTCGGCATGCTGGTGACGATCCCGGAGACGATCGACAACGTGATCTCCGCGAACGACGCCGACGCGTCGCTTTCGGTGCTCGGCTGGGCCGGCACGGCGTTCAACACCGTGCAGCACCTGCAGTTCGCCAAGGAGTTCGATCCGGCGGCGAACCAGGACGGAGACCTCCGCAACGCGAACGTGGTCTCGGCGTCGATGGACCTCTTCACGAAGAATCGCACGCTGCCCATCGCGACATGGCTCCCGACGCCGCTGCTCATCGACCCGACGCGGCCCTTTACGCCCGGCGTCGGACCGCTCGTGATGTTCTACTTCCACTCGGGCGGCTCGTCCCTCAAGGCCTCGAGCGGCAACTCGACGAAGAACCTGCAGGCCTACGGAGCCGCGGACGCGAGCGGCCTCTTCGTCATCTTCGACATCACGATTTCCATCCTCGGCATTCCGATCCCCATCATCTTCCCGCTGCCGCCGCTTCCCGCCGGCGCGGGCTTCGCGTGGGCGGGCAACAGCGGCTGGAGCTCCGACATGTACACGACGCCGGAGACGCAGTACGTGAAGCATCGCGACGCGGCGAACGACGGCGGCGATTCGGCCGCCGCCGTGGAGTACGGCGGGGCGTACTTCAACCCGATGACGGCGATCACGTACTGGATCAAGGCGAGCGAGGGGCAGGGCAGCGGCAACAACCTCGATACGAACGCGGGGCTGCGCAAATACCAGGATCTCAAGGACAACGCGAACGGCAGCACGAGCAACCAGGCCGCCGATTCGGGCAGCAGCAACAACCAGAACCTGACGGCGCCGGCGATCTTCATCGAAGTCGAGCGGCCCTCGAACACCATCGCCACTTCGAGCTCCCCCACCTTCCAGGTCGGCGGCGGCTCCGGGGGGCAGCTCGACCTTCCGGACGGCACGCAGGGCGCGAAGATCCGCGCCATGTCGAAGGGCGAGGCCTATTTCTCGCGGCCCAAGGATCTTTTCGGCCGCAGCGACAACAAGACCGAGTACGGCAGCCTCTACAGCCCTTACTGGCAGGCGCACATCGTCGCGAACTCGCTCGCCGAGCAGGTCGCCTCGTTCATCGGCGATTCGGTGCTGCCGTGAGCCGCCGCTCGCGCTGCCGCGGCCAGGCCATGACCGAATTCGTGCTCGGCAGCGTGCTCTTCGCCATCCCCGTGTTCCTGCTCATTCCGATCATCGGGAAGTACATCGACATGCGCCAGACCGCGGTGCAGGCGGCGCGCTACGTCGCGTGGGAGCGCACGGTCTGGTACGGCGGCTCGGCGGCGAGCGTGTCGTGGCCGGCGAACAGCAAGGACGACGGGAGCATCCAGAACGAGGTGCGCCAGCGGCTCTTCTCCGACAGCACGGGAATCGGCGCCAGCGACTCCGGCGCCGGCGACTGGGGCGGGGGAGGGCTGCGCAATTCCTGGTACAACCGCGACGGCTCGGCGATGCTCGCGAGCTACGACAGCGTGGGACAGTCGGTCGCGAACGACAAGACGCCGAACACCGCTACGACGGTTCTCAACCTCATCGTCACCGTGACCAATGCGATCGGCAGTTTCACGCTGGAAACGAAAGGGTTCTACACGGGGGCCGTGTCGGTCGGGATCAGCACGGAGCCGGTCAACTTTTCGCTGTCCTACGACGGCACGGTGGCCTACGATCCGGGGCCGCTCACGCTGAGCGAGAGCAACACGCTGCTCGCCAACGGCTGGAGCGCGAACGGCGCCTCGCACGTCAAGTCCCAGACGCAAGGCCTCACTCCGACCTCGGTGTTCGCGACCGATCCGGTCAAGACGATCTTCGACATCGTGAAGGGCGCGATGGCGGCGGCCTCCACCCAGGAGCTCTGGAACCTCGAGCTCGGCAAGATCGAGCCGGACGTCGTGCCGCCCGACCGGCTGACCGGCCCATGAGCGGCAGAGCACGAGCCATCGCCACGGTTCTCCTCGCCGGCCTGTTCGCGTGGCGCGGCGCCGCGGCGCGCGACGAAGCCAACGGTTGCCGGGAAATGCCGGTTCCCGACGGCGCCAAGCTCCTCTATGTCGCCTCCGACATGTCGATGAACGGCATTCCGATGGGCATCAAGGAAATGCGCAGCAAGGACTCACCCGATGCCGTGCTCGCGTTCTACCGCAACGCGTGGGGTGGCAAGCGGCCCGGGTACTTCGAAACTCCGGTGGAGGACTGGCGCACGATCGCGACGTACGAGGGCCGCTGCTACTACAGCGTGCAGGTCCGCCCGCAGGGAAACGGAACCTATGCGCTCCTCGGCGTTACGCGGCGGCCCGACGTCACGCCTAAGGCGCCCGGCGCCGGGTTTCCCATGCTGATGGGAAGCACGGTGTTCAACGATCTCAGCCATCGCGACGGGCCCAAGTCCGCGCGCACCGTGCTGATCGGCAATCCACGCTCCATCCAGGAAAACGCGACGTTCTACCGCCAGACGCTCGAGACTCAGGGTTGGGTCTCCTTCGTCGACAAAGCCGTCGTAACGGACAAGGGGCCCGCGCAGGTGATGCTATGGCGGCGCGGCCTCGAGGAGCTCAGCGTGACGGTCCAGCGCGCCGGGCCCACGACGACCGTGGTGGCCAATCTGGTGGACCAGCCTTGACGGGGATGCCATGAAAAGAACGGGACTGCGCTCGCCGCCCTCGCGCCAGCGCGGGCAGACCAGCATGGAGTATTTCGTCGTGGTCGCGTTTGCGATCCTCGTGTTGATCGAGGGCGCCGACAGCTCCGCGATCAACCAGGTCGTGTCGGCCTTGAAGGAGCTCTACCAGGGTTACGGCTACGCGATCTCTTACTCGACCAACCTGAACGCCCTCTAGAACCGTGGCCCTACGCATCTTTGCCCGCATCAACCGCATGTGGCTCATGCTCGCCGCGGCGATCGTCCTCGGCCTGCTCGCCACATGGCTCGCCATCAACTACCTGAAGACGCGCGAGCAGCGCCTCGCCGAGGACCTCGCGGCGCGCCAGCGCGGTGGCCCTACGACGGCGGTCGTCGTGCCGACGAAAGACCTGCCTCGCGGCACGGCGCTCGTCGAGGGGGTCGTGGCGGCGCGCCCGATCGCGAGCGACCTGGTCTACGAGGACATGATCACGGCCGACCAGTTCGACAAGATCGCCGGCAAGCGGCTGCTGCGTCCGGTGCTCAAGGGCCGCGCCGTCCGGCGAGGCGACCTCTTCGACGAGCACCTCAAGGACTTTTCCGACGCGATCGAGCCTGGCATGCGAGCCATCACGCTCGAGACCGACGAGCTGAACTCGATCTCCCAGATGGTGCGCCCGGGCAACGTCGTCGATCTCTATCTCATCTCAGCCGAGCCGGGCGGCGGCGGAGGGCAGCAGGTGGTGCCGCTCCTTGACCGCGTGAGGATCGTCGCCACGGGGCAGAACGTGCGCGCGGCCGAGCCCGGCTCGCTGCCTGCGCAGCAGGTTCCGGGGACGGTGAGCTACACGACGATCACCGTCCAGGTCACGCCGGAGAATGCCGCGCGCCTCGCGCTCGCGCAGCAGTCCGGCCGGATCCGTGCGGTGCTGCGCAATCCGGGCGACACGCAGGACACGGACTTCAACCGGGTCACGACTGCCGGCCTTCTCCAGGGAGGTCCGTCCGCGCGTGGGTTCGGCGGCGACAACGGAAGCGTGCAGTACTACATCGGCGGCAAAGGCGGGGGCGGCGCCGGCGCGCCGATCAACATCAACATCCCGAGCGTGACGATTCCCGGCGTGCCGCAGGCGGCTGCGGCGCAGGCGGCCGGCGCTGCCGTGCCGCCGACGGGGCAGATTTCACCCGGCCAGAGCCCGCTCTTTTCCGGCTCGCCCGGCGCCGGGATGATCCCCAGCGTTCCGAGCGGCGCTGCGCTCGGCCGCTGACGCCAGCCAACAGGAAACGGAAGACGATGCGAACCCTCACCGCAATCCTCTCTGCTGCCTCGATCGCCTGCCTTCTTTCCGTTCCGGCGTTCGCTCAGGCGCCGACGCCAGCCACCCCGGAAACCCGCCCGGCGGCGCCCGAGCCCGTGCCGCTGCGAGCCGAGCTCCTGACCGTCAACATGGTGGTCGGCGAAGTCCGGACCATCCCGGTCCGCGGCGTCACGCGAGTCGCGCTCGGCAACGGCAAGATCGTGACCTCGAACGTGCTCGACAACGAGGTGCTGCTCCTCGCCGAAGCGCCGGGCGATACGAGCCTCTTCCTCTGGCAGAAGGGCGGCTCGGTCCTTCGCTACCGGGTGCGCGTGAGCTCGGTCGACACGAAGGAGATCGTCGAGCGGCTCCGCGGCATGCTGGGGCCGATCGCCGGGGTGAAGATCGAGAGCGTCGGCGACCAGGCCGTGATCAGCGGCACCGCCTCGAAGGTGGACCTGCCCCGCATCCAGCTCGCCGCGTCGAACTTCCCGCGCACGCTCAACCTCGTGCGCGAGGAGGACGTCACGGTGAAGAAGATGGTCTACCTCAAGATCCAGATCATGGAGTTCAAGAAGAACGCGCTCGAGAACATCGGCATCGACTGGACGACCAACATCGCCGGCCCCGCGGCGGCGCTTACCTTCGACGCGTTCAGCAACCGCCAATTCCGCTTCACGCCGCAGACCCAGGATCCGACCTTC
>JAFAGU010000302.1 GCA_019237595.1 Betaproteobacteria bacterium
TCTGATACCTGAGCGCCATGCTCCTAGCTTAGCCCGGCCACGGGCAGGGCGGCGCCGTGGATCGCGCGCGCGTCTTCTGAAGCGAGGAAGAGGATCGTGCTCGCGAGGTCCTCGAGCGCCACCCATCGCTTGGGATCGGCCTTCGGCATGTCAGCGCGGTTCTGCGGCGTGTCCAGGATGGTCGGCAGCACGCAATTCACGCTGATATTCTTCTCCCGGAGCTCCGCAGCCATCGCCTCGGTGAGCCGGATGACCGCGCTCTTGGAGGCGGTGTAGGCGCCCATGAGGGCGGCACCGCGCTGGGCGGCGAACGCCCCCACGTTGATGATCTTGCCGCTGCCGTGCTTCAGCATATGCGGAACGGTCGCGCGCGCCGTGTGAAGCACCGTGCGCACGTTGAGGTCGAAGAGAAAGTTCCAATCCGCGTCGGAAGTCTCGTGCACCGGCTTTCCCATGCGGAAGCCGCCCGCGATGTTGCAGAGGACGTCGATCTTCTTCCGTTCCTGCACCACCTTGTCGATGGCTTTGGCAACCACGGCCTGGTCGAGGAGGTTCGTCTCCACGTCGAAACCCACCACCGCGGCACCTTCCCGCTCGAACGCGGAAGAAACCGCACGGCCGAGGTTCCCCGCAGCGCCGGTGACGACGATGACCTGATTAGTGAACCGCACGCTTCCCCGCATGATGGGCGCCGCTGCCCCGGTGCAGGATGCGGTCGCCGGCGAGCACGTCGCCCGGCTCGAGCTCCGGCGTGCCGCGCAGGCGGGCGTAGATCGGCGCGAAATCGATGCGCTGCAGATCGAGGAGCTCGTCGAAGCTCCCCAGGACGAAGTAGCTTTCCTGGAAATCGTCGATCCGGTAGCGCGTGCGCATGACGCGCTCGAGGTCGAAGCGAAGGCGGTTGGGCGACGGATCCTCGAGCGAGAATACCGTCTCGGTGTACGAGGAGGCGATTCCCGAGCCATAGATCCGGATGCCGTCGGCCTGCTCGACCAAGCCGAATTCGATCGTGTACCAGTAGACGCGCGCCAGGTTCGGCAGCACGCCGAGCTTGCGCGCGCGCAGCCCGCCGGCGCCATACGCCTGGAGGAAGTCGGCGACGATCGGGTTCATCAGCATCGGCACGTGGCCGAAGACGTCGTGGAAGACGTCGGGCTCCTCGATGTAGTCGAGCTGGCCTGGCTTGCGGATGAATTGCCCCGCCGGGAACCGCCGGTTCGCGAGGTGCTCGAAGAACACCTCGTCCGGGACGAGACCCGGGACGGCGACGACTTGCCATCCGGTGCGCTTGCCAAGGACATCGGAGAGCCGGTGGAAGTCGGGGATCTCGCCGGGGCCGATCGGCAGCCGGCGCATCCCGTCCACATACACGTCGCACGCACGCCCTGGCAGCAGCTTCGTCTGCCGCTCGAAGAGCGTCCGCCAGGTCGCGTGCTCGGCGCTCGTGTAGCGCTCCCAGCCCTGCTCGATCGTCCAGTCCGGCCGCTCGGGCCGGAGGCCGGCGGCGGCGCCGTGCTTCATGTCGGCTGCTTTTCGCCCGGCGCCTTCAGGACGCCGCGGCGCACCTGGTCGAGCTCCATCGATTCGAAGAGCGCCTTGAAGTTACCTTCGCCGAATCCCTCGTCGCCCTTCCTCTGGATGAATTCGAAGAAGATGGGCCCGAGCTGGTTCTCGCTGAAGATCTGGAGCAGGAGCTCGCCCGCCTTGCCGTCGATGAGGATCTTGCGCTTCTTCAGCTCCGCGACGCTCTCGCCGTGCCCCGGAATGCGCCGGTCGACGAGCTCGTAGTAGGTATCGATCGTGTCGAGGAGCTTGACGCCGTTCGCGCGCAGCGCGTCGACCGCCTTGAAAAGATCCTTCGCACCCATCGCGATGTGCTGGATGCCTTCGCCGTGGTATGTGTCGAGGTACTCTGTGATCTGTCCCGCCTTCTCGTTCCCTTCTTCATTGATCGGGATCCGGATCTTGCCGCACGGGCTCGTGAGCGCCTTCGACTTCACGCCGGTGACCTGGCCCTCGATGTCGAAGTAGCGGATCTCGCGGAAGTTGAAGAGCCGCCCGTAGAAGTCCGCCCATTCCTTCATGCGGCCGCGGTGGACGTTGTGCGTGAGGTGGTCGATGTAGAGGAGGCCCACGCCCTCCGGGGCAAGGGAGGCCGCGTTCCTCCATTCGGGCAAGGGCTCGAAGTCGACATCGTAGAAGCCGATGTTGCCGATGTCGCCGGCTTTCGCGCCGTTCTTCCCGCGCCAGCGGTCGACTAGGTAGATGAGCGAATCGCCGACGCCCTTGATCGCCGGAATGTTCAGCTCGCCCGGCCCCGCGTGGTCCGCGTAGCCCCAGGCGCCGAGCGACACGGCGCGCTCGTAGGCGGCCTTCGCATCCTGCACGCGGAAGGCGATCGCGCAGACGCTCGGCCCGTGCAGGCGTGCGAAGCGCTGAGCAAAGGAATCGGGCTCGGCGTTGAGGATGAAATTGATCTCGCCCTGCCGATAAAGCGTGACGTCCTTGTGGCGGTGCCGGGCAATCGGTTGGAAGCCCATGCGCGTGAAGACATTCGCCATGGCGGCAGGATCGGGCGCCGCGTATTCGATGAACTCGAATCCGTCGGTGCCCATGGGGTTTTCCCAAGGCGCGAACTTCATGCCGCTAGCCTACTCCCAGGGCATGCGGCGCGAAACCGTCCCTGCGGCCCACGGCCGCCCGGAATCGCTCGGTTATCATGCGCGCCATGCCGCGCGTGCCCATGGCGCAGTTCGAGCCTGCCCTCAGGAAAAGGCTCGAAGAGCTCTGGGGCGAGCCGCCGAACCTCTATCGCGGCCTCGGCAACCACCCGGCGCTCGTCGCGGCGTGGACCGAGTTTTCCAAAATGCTCCGCCACGACACGCGCACGCCGCGCGCGCTGCGCGAGCTCGTCATCCTGCGAGGCGCGCAGCTCATGCGCTCGGAGTATGAGTGGGCGCAGCACCTGCGGATGGCGCGCAAGGCCGGCGTGCCGGACGCCCAGATCGAAGCGCTGGCGGATTGGCGAAACTCTGGGAAGTTTGACGAGAAAGAAAAGGCGGCCCTGCGTCTCGCCGAGGCGGTGACGAACGGGCGCGTCACGGACGAGGACTACGCGCAAGCGATGCGTCATTTCGACCATCACGACTACGTGGAGCTCGCGGCGGTGGCTGCGTTCTACGCGATGGTCGGCCGCATGCTCGACGCCATGGGCATCGAGCTCGAGCCTGAGCTGCGCGAGCACGCGCCCAAGCTGGCGTGACGGCGCAAAGGAGCTATCGGTACTACGACTTCGTCATGGCGGCGTTCGTCGCGGTGCTCCTGTGCTCGAACTTCATCGGGGCGGCGAAGCAGGCGGTGGTGACGCTGCCTCTCGTAGGCGAGATCACCTTCGGCGCGGGCGTCCTCTTCTTCCCGATTTCCTACATCTTCGGCGACATCCTGACCGAGGTCTACGGCTACGGCCGGGACCGCCGCGTCGTCTGGGCGGGTTTCGGCGCGCTCGTCTTCGCTTCCGTGATGGCGTGGGTCGTCATCCACCTTCCGCCGGCAAAAACCGATTTCATGGCGGCCTACCAGTCGCACCTGGAAGGCGTATTCGGGAACGCCTGGAGAATCGCCGCAGGTTCGATGATCGCCTTCTGGTGCGGCAGCTTCGCGAACAGCTACGTGCTCGCCAAGATGAAGATCTGGACGCGCGGCAAATGGCTCTGGACACGGACCATCGGCTCCACGCTCGTCGGCGAGCTCGTCGACTCGGCGCTCTTCTACTGCATCGCCTTCTACGGCATCTGGGCCACGGCCGACGTGGTGAAGGTCACGCTCTTCCAGTACGTCCTGAAGACCGGCTGGGAGGTCGTGATGACGCCGGTCACGTACAAGGTCGTGGGATTCCTGAAACGCGCGGAGAACGAGGACTACTACGACCGCGGGACGGACTTCAATCCCTTCGTCCTGAAGAACTAGCGCGCTCCGCCCTCCAGGCTCGCAGCACGCGCTGCAGGTCGGCCCGATCCCGGCTCGGGCGATCGTCCATGAGAAAGCGGCCCTCGACCTTGACGTAGTACTGCGCCGCGACGTGGTTCTCCGCTTCGCCCAAGTCCCACAGGATCAGGCGGTGCTCCCCCATCGCGATTTCCGCGAGCGGCGGATTTTGCGGCGAGAGCAGGCGCGAGTACGCGCGCTTGAATTCCTCGCGGCCAACGCTTGCCTCGTAGTCCTTCAGCACCTCGAAGCGTCGCTTCGGGCTGTTGGAAAGGAGCGCGGCGCCCTCGATGTCACCCTGGGAGAGCCGGCGCATCAGCTCGAGTGCGGTGGAGAGCGCGCTTTGTGGCGACGCGGCGTCGGGCTTCAGGACTTCGTAGGAAATCGAGCGCCCGTCGCGCTCGAGGACACGCGTCTCGGCATGGGCCGCAAGCGCGAGGCAGGCGGCGAGAAAGGCGGCGACGGGCCTCAGGCGGCAGCGCGCTGGGCCGGCCGGCCTGCGGCGAACGTCTCGAGGAGCTTCGCCTGCTTCGCGCACACCGCCTCGATGCTCTTCATCTTGACGTGGCCGAATCCGCGGATCTCGTCGGGCAGCGAAGCGATCTCTACCGCACGCGCATGGTTCGCGGCGTCGAGCCTGCCCAGCAGCTGCTCGATGGTCGCTTCGTACTCGGCGATGAGCGCTCGCTCCGTCCGCCGCTCCGCCGTATGGCCGAAAGGATCGAGCGCCGTGCCCCGGAGCCGACGCAGGCTGCGGAGCAGCTTGAATACGCCCAGCATCCATGGGCCGAAGCGCATCTTGCGCGGCTCGCCGGTCGCCGGGTTCGTGCGGGAGAGGAGCGGCGGCGACAAGTGATACACGACCCGGTAGTCGCCTTCGAACATGCCCTCGATCTTCTTCCTGAATTCCGGATCGGCATGCAGGCGGCCCACTTCGTACTCGTCCTTGTACGCAAGGAGCTTCGCGTAGTGCCGGGCGACCGATTCGGCGAGCTTCGAAGAGTCGGTCCTCGCCTTCTCGGCTTCCCGCACGCGATCGACGAGGCGCTTGTAGCGCGCCGCGTAGGCCGCGTCCTGGTATTCCGTGAGGAACGCCACCCGGCGCTCGACGAGCTCGTCCAGGTTGCGCGAGAAATGCTGGTCGATAGGGATCACTTCGGCCGGCGTGGCGATGCGCCGCACGCGTTCGAGGTCGACCGCGGCCCGGCGCCCCCACGCGAAGCTCTGTCGGTTGAATTCCACCGCTACGCCGTTCAGCTCGATTGCACGCTCGAGCGACTCGGCGGAAAGGGGAACCCAACCCTTCTGGAAGGCGTAGCCGAGCATGAACATGTTGGTGGCGATGGCATCGCCCATGAGCGCCGTCGCAAGCTCCGTGGCGGCCACGAAATCGGTGCGGCCGCACGCGTCCGCGATATCGCGCTGCAAGTCCGTTCCCGGCAGGCGCCAGTTCGGGTTGCGGACGAACTCCGCCGTCGGAGTGACGGTCGCGTTCACCACTGCCTGGGTGCGCGGCGCGGCCATCTTGGCGAGCGCATCGGCGCTCGCCGTGACGACGAGGTCGCACCCCACGACGAGGTCCGCCCCGCCGGTATCGAGCCGCGCCGCATGGAGCCCTTCGGGCCGCGCGGCGAGCTGCACGTGCGACATGACGGCGCCGTACTTCTGCGCGAGCCCGGACATGTCGAGCACCGACACGCCCTTGCCCTCGAGGTGCGCCGCGACGCCGACGATCTGGCCGATCGTGATGACGCCGGTGCCGCCGATGCCGGTGACGAGGATGCCGTAGGGCTTGTCGAGTGAAGGGGAGGCGGGCGTCTCCAGGTGGAAGGCGTCTTCGGTCCGGACGGCGGAGGACTTCCCTTTCCTGAGCCGGCCGCCCTCGACGGTGACGAAGCTCGGGCAGAAGCCGTTCAGGCAGGAGTAGTCCTTGTTGCACGAAGACTGGTTGATGGCGCGCTTGCGCCCGAACTCGGTCTCGAGCGGTTCGACCGAGAGGCAATTCGACTTGGCGCTGCAGTCGCCGCAACCCTCGCAGACCATCTCGTTGATGAGCACGCGCCTCGCCGGATCGGGATATTCGTTGCGCTTGCGGCGCCGGCGCTTCTCGGAGGCGCACGTCTGGTCGTAGATGATGGCGGAAACGCCCTTGAGCTCGCGCAGCTCCCGCTGCACGGCGTCGAGCTCG
The DNA here is from genome assembly GCA_019237595.1 of Betaproteobacteria bacterium. GTDB lineage: Bacteria > Pseudomonadota > Gammaproteobacteria > Burkholderiales > SG8-39 > SCGC-AG-212-J23. The sequence continues at coordinate 6,173 of JAFAGU010000302.1, forward strand.
TCGCGGTGACGGACCGTCACGCCCTCCGCCCAGGCGATGCCGTGCGGATACTTCGCCGGCTCGTCGGTCACCACGACGATCGGCTTCACCCCTTCGGCGGCGAGCTGGCGCGAGATCATCGGCGGGTCGAGCGGCCCGTCGTGGCGCTGGCCACCGGTCATCGCCACGGCGTCGTTGTAGAGAACCTTGTAGGTCATGTTGACCTTCGCGGCCACGGCGGCGCGGATGGCAAGCAGCCCGGAGTGGAAATACGTCCCGTCGCCGAGGTTGGCGAAGATGTGCTTCTCGTCGGTGAACGGCGCCTGCCCGATCCAGGGGGCGCCTTCCGCGCCCATGTGCGTGAAGGTCGAGGTCCTGCGGTCCATCCACACCGCCATGAAATGGCACCCGATCCCGGCCGTGGCGCGGCTGCCCTCCGGCACGCGCGTCGAGGTGTTGTGCGGGCAGCCGGAGCAAAAGTACGGCTGGCGGATGGCCGCGACGCGCGGCTTGGAGAGAAGCTTTTCCTTCATCTCGAGGAATGCCAGTCGTTCCCTGAACTGCGAGCCGAGGCTGTGCGTCATCCCGAGCTTTTCCAGGCGCTGCGCGATGACCTTCGCTACCATGGCAGGCGAATGCTCGTAGTGCGCGGGAAGGAGCCAGGAGCCCGCGGGCTGGCCTTCGGCGCGGCTCCATTCGCCGTTGTCGTCGAACTTGCCGACGACGCGGGGTGCGCGGATGCCCTCCTTCCAGTTGTAGAGCTCTTCCTTGATCTGGTACTCGATGACCTGGCGCTTCT
>JAFAGU010000051.1 GCA_019237595.1 Betaproteobacteria bacterium
CAAGGTCGAGGTGTTCGTCGAGCGCATCCTCTCGGCGCGGGACGCGCTCGCGCTCATCCGCGCGAGCCATCGCCCGTCGAGCGGCGCCGAGATCCTCGTCGGCGAAGGCGTGGTCGTGCGCGTCGAGGGACGCGAGGGCGACCTCTACCGCGTGAAGCTCTCGCAGAACGTGGAGCAGGTGCTCGAGCGCTTCGGCGATGTGCCGCTCCCGCCTTACATCGAGCATGCGCCAGGCGCGAGCGACGCGGAGCGCTACCAGACCGTATATGCGAGAGTGCCCGGCGCGGTGGCGGCTCCCACGGCCGGACTCCACTTCGACGAGCCGACGCTTACGGCCATCCGCGCGCGCGGCGCGAGCGTGTCGACCATCACGCTCCACGTGGGCGCAGGAACCTTCCAGCCGGTGCGCGTGGACGAGGTCGAGAAGCACCGCATGCATTCGGAGCAGTTCTTCATCGGCGAGGCGACGTGGAAGGCGCTCGAGGGGCGGAGCGTCCTCGCCGTCGGCACGACCGCCCTGCGCGCGCTCGAGACGGCCGCGGCGACCGGACGGCTGCAGGGCGAGACGACGCTCTTCGTCTACCCCGGCTTCGAGTTCAGGGTGGTCAAGCGGCTGCTCACCAACTTCCACCTGCCGAAATCCACCCTCCTCATGCTCGCATGCGCCTTCGGCGGGCGCGACAATGTCCTCGATGCCTACCGCCACGCCATCGCGCAGCGCTATCGGTTCTTTTCCTATGGCGATGCGATGCTGATCGAAAGATGAGTTTTTCACTCCTCAATAAAGATCGGAATGGCAGGAGAGGCGTCCTGCAGCTCGCGCACGGGCGCGTGGACACGCCGGCCTTCATGCCGGTGGGAACGTACGGAACGGTGAAGGCGATGTCGCCGGCGGAGCTGCGCGAGGTCGGCGCGCAGATCGTGCTCGGCAACACCTTCCACCTGTGGCTGCGGCCCGGGCTCGACGTGATCGCGAAGCACGACGGGCTGCACCGCTTCATGGGCTGGAATGGGCCCATCCTCACGGACTCCGGCGGCTTCCAGGTCTTCAGCCTGGGCGAGCTGCGCAAGATCTCCGAGGAGGGCGTGAAGTTCGCCTCGCCGATCAACGGCGACGCGCTCTTCCTGACGCCCGAGCTCTCGATGCAGGTCCAGATGGCGCTCGGCTCCGACATCGCCATGGTCTTCGACGAGTGCACGCCCTACCCCGCGACCGAAGCGCAAGCCGCGAGCTCCATGCGCCTGTCGATGCGCTGGGCGGAGCGCTCGAAGAAGGCGTTCTCCTCGAAGAACCTTCTCTTCGGGATCGTGCAGGGCGGGATGTACGAGGCGCTGCGCGACGAATCGCTCGAGAAGCTCGAAGCCCTCGGTTTCGACGGCTACGCGGTCGGCGGCCTTTCGGTGGGCGAGCCCGCCCCCGAGCGCGAGCGCATCGTCGCGCACGTCGTGCCGCGCATGCCGGCGGACAAGCCGCGCTACCTGATGGGCATGGGCACGCCCGAGGACATCGTCCACGCGGTGCTCGCGGGCATCGACCTCTTCGACTGCGTGCTGCCGACGCGAAACGCGAGGAACGGCTGGCTCTTCACGCGCTTCGGCGACGTGAAGCTGCGCAACGCGCGCTACCGCGACGATCCCTCGCCGCTCGACGAGCGCTGCGCCTGCTACACGTGCCGGCATTTCTCGCGCGCCTATCTCCATCACCTGCAGAAGGCCAACGAGATCCTCGGCGCGCGCCTGAACACCCTCCACAACCTCCACTACTACCAGGAGCTGATGGCAGGGCTGCGAGGCGCGATCGAAAAAGGCACGCTGGAAGAGACGGCCAAGGGCATTCTGGAGGAGCGCCAGCGGCTATAATTCGCGCTCTTTTCGAGCCCCGGAGTCTGCAGTGAGCTTCCCCTCCCTCGTATCCACCGCGCTCGCGCAAGGCGCGCCCGCCGCCGCCGACGGCACCGGCGGCTTCCTCGGGTTCCTGCCGATCATCATCATGTTCGTGCTGCTCTACTTCCTGATGATCCGCCCGCAGATGCGCCGTGCGAAGGAGCAGAAGGCGATGATCGAGGCGCTGCAGAAGGGCGACGAGGTGGTCGCCGCCGGCGGCCTGATCGGCAGGATCACGAGGCTGAACGACCAGTACGCGACGATCGAGATCGCCCCCAACACCGAGATCACCGTGCAGCGCGGCGCGGTGCAGACGCCGCTCCCCAAGGGCACGATCAAGAGCCTGCAGTCGTAAGGAGCCGGTGAACCGCTTTCCCTCCTGGAAGTACATCCTCATCGGCATCGCGGTGCTGGCGGCGTTCCTCTATACGCTGCCCAATTTCTACGGTGAGGCGCCGGCCGTCCAGGTTTCCAGCGCGCGGAGCACCGTCAAGGTCGATGCGCAGGTCATGTCGCGCGTGGAGGACACGCTGGGCAAGGCGGGCATCGCCTATACCGGCGCGGTGCTCGATCCATCGGGGCTGCGCCTGCGCTTCGCCGACACCGACACGCAGCTCCGCGCGAAGGACCTCATCCACGCCGCGCTCAATCCCGGCGCCTCGCCGCAGGCGACGCCGGAAGACGACCCGAACGTCGGCTACGTCGTCGCGCTGAACCTGGTCTCCGCCTCGCCGCGCTGGCTCTCGGCCATCCATGCGCTGCCCATGTACCTGGGCCTGGACTTGCGCGGCGGCGTGCACTTCCTGCTGCAGGTCGACATGCAAGGGGCGATCACGAAGCGCATCGAGAGCCTCGCGGCGGACCTGCGCACGCAGCTCCGCGACAAGGGCGTGCGCCACGGCGGCGTCTCGCGCGAGGGCCAGCAGCTGCGCGTGCGCTTCCGCGATGCGGCGACGCGCGAGCAGGCGCGCGGCATCCTGCTCGGCAACAACCCGGACCTCGCCTTCGCCGAGCGCGACGACGGGCAGGACTTCCTCCTCGTGGCGACGCTCAAGCCCGAGGCGATCAAGCGCACCCAGGATTTCGCGCTCAAGCAGAACATCACCACGCTCTCGAACCGCATCAACGAGCTCGGGGTCGCCGAGCCGGTGATCCAGCAGCAGGGCGCCGACCGCATCGTCGTGCAGCTCCCGGGCGTGCAGGACGTCGCGCGCGCGAAGCGCCTCATCGGCCGCACGGCGACCCTCGAGATCCGCATGGTGGACGAGGAGAAGATGAACGCCGAGGCGCTCGCCGCAGCGCGCAACGGCCAGGTGCCCTTCGGCGACGAGTACTACGTCGAGCGAAACGGCCAGCCCGTGATCGTGAAGAAGCAGGTCGTCCTCACCGGCGACCGGCTCACCGACGCGCAGCCGGGCTTCGACACGCAGACCAACGAGCCTGCCGTGCACCTGCGCCTCGACGGCCAGGGCGCGCGCATCTTCCAGGAGGTCACGCGCGAAAACGTCGGCAAGCGCATGGCGATCCTCCTCATCGAGAAGGGCAAGGGCGAAGTCGTCACGGCGCCCGTCATCCGCGCGGAGATCCCGGGCGGCCGGGTCCAGATCTCCGGCCGCATGAGCACCACCGAGGCGGCGGACGTGGCGCTGCTCCTGCGCGCAGGGGCGCTCGCAGCGCCCATGGAGATCATCGAGGAGCGCACCGTCGGCCCGAGCCTCGGCAAGGACAACATCGAGAAAGGCTTCCAGGCGACCAAGCACGGCTTCATCGCCATCGTCGTCTTCATGTCGATCTACTACGTGCTCTTCGGCGTGATCTCCTCGCTCGCCCTCGGGGTGAACCTGCTCTTCCTCGTGGCGCTCCTCTCGCTCCTGCAGGCAACGCTCACGCTCCCGGGAATCGCCGCCATCGCGCTCACGCTCGGCATGGCGATCGACGCCAACGTCCTCATCAACGAGCGCATCCGCGAGGAGCTGCGCGGCGGCGCGACGCCCCAGGCCGCCATCGCGGCGGGCTACGAGCGCGCCTGGGGCACGATCCTCGACTCGAACGTCACCACGCTGATCGCCGGGCTCGCGCTCCTCATCTTCGGCCAGGGGCCGGTGCGCGGCTTCGCGGTCGTCCACTGCCTGGGCATCCTCACCTCGATGTTCTCGGCGGTCACGGTGTCGCGGGCGATCGTGAACCTCGTCTACGGCCATCGCAAGCGCGTCGCGCGCCTGTCGATCGGCAACACCGCATGGAAGTGAGCTGACGGGACATGGAATTCTTCAAGATCCGCCGCACCATCCCGTTCATGCGCCACGCGCTGGTGTTCAACATCGTCTCGTTGATCACCTTCCTCGCGGCGGTGTTCTTCCTCTGGCACAAGGGCCTCAACTACTCCATCGAGTTCACCGGCGGGACGCTGATCGAGGTGGGCTACAAGGACGCCGCGAACGTCGACGGCATCCGCCAGGCGCTCGACAAGGCGGGCTACAAGTCGGAGGTGCAGAACTTCGGCTCCTCGCGCGAGGTGCTGATCCGCATGCATCTCGAGAAGGACCAGTCGACCTCGGACCTCTCCCAGAAGGTGCTGCAGATCCTGAAGACCGACGACCAGAGCGCCGAGCTGCGGCGCGTCGAATTCGTGGGGCCGCAGGTCGGGAAGGAGCTCGCCGAGTACGGCGCGCTCGCCCTGCTCGTCACGGCGGTGGGGATCGTCCTCTACCTGTGGCTGCGGTTCGAGTGGCGATTCGGCCTCTCGGCGATCATCGCCAACCTGCACGACGTGGTGATCATCCTCGGCTGCTTTGCCTTCTTCCAGTGGGAGTTCTCGCTCCCGGTGCTCGCCGCAGTGCTGGCGGTCCTCGGCTACTCGGTGAACGAGTCTGTGGTCGTGTTCGACCGCGTGCGGGAGAACTTCCGCAAAATGCGCAAGAGCACGACGCCGGAGGTGATCGATGCGGCGATCACCGGAGTGATCTCGCGCACCATCATCACCCACGGCTGCACGCAGGCCATGGTGACGACCATGCTCCTCTTCGGCGGGCCGGCGCTGCACTACTTCGCGCTCGCCCTCACGATCGGCATCTGCTTCGGCATCTACTCTTCGGTGCTCGTGGCGAGCCCGCTCGTCATGTGGCTCGGCGCGAGGCGCGACCAATTCGTGAAGCCGGCGCGGCGCGACCGCCGCGACGAGCACGAAGGCGCCGTCGTCTAGCCTTCTAGTCTTTCCTCAATTTCAGGATCTGGACGAGGTTGGAGTAGTCGTCCGTCCACGTTCGCCATTCCGGCCGCTCCGCGACCGCCTCGGGGTGGACCTCCTCGATCTCCGGCTGCCGGAGCGCGGCCGCGCTCCTCGAGATGAGCACCCAGTCGCTGCGCGAGCGGCGGCTGTCGTCCTCGTCCGGCGGGTCGTCGGAGACCAGCACGGCGCTCGCGCCCTCCTCGGCCGCGAGGCGGGCGGCGACCGGCGCAAGGTCGAGGTAGCGATTCGACACGTGGAACGCGACGATGCCATCGGGCTTGAGGTGGCGGAGGTAGATTGCCAGCGCCTCGTGCGTGATGAGGTGCACCGGGATGGCATCGCCGGCGAAAGCATCGACGGCAAGGACGTCGAATCCCTGCGGCGCCTCGCGCTCGAGCGAGAGCCTCGCATCGCCCAGGACGAGCTCGATGCGGGCGCCGCTGTCGCCGAGGAACGTGAACTGCGTGCGCGCGATGTCCATCACGCGCCGGTCGATGTCATAGAAGCGGAAGACGTCGCCCGCGCGCCCGTAGGCCGCGATCGTGCCGGTGCCGAGCCCGATCACGCCCACCTTGACTGCGCCCTTCGCTTCCTTCGACTCGATGGCGGCGCCGATGCCCGACTCCGGCGCGTAATACGTGGTGATGAAGCGCCTGAGCTCGCCGGTGAGGTACTGCTCGCCATGCAAGATGGCGCCATGGATGAGGCGCCGCAGGTGTCCCGGCGTGCCTTCGGTGCCGTACTCCTTCACGCGGAGCACGCCGTAGAAACTTCTCGTCGAGAGCCGCACGTCCTTGCGGTAATCGATCGCGTCGAAGACCGCGGAGCCCGCCGCCCCGGCCACGACCACGAGCGCCGCGGCCTGCGCCCAGCGCAGGACCGTGCCGAAGCGAAGGGCGGCGAGCGCTGCCGCGGCGATGATGCCCAGCCCCAGCTCGTAGTAAGCGTTGAACGCGAGCGGCGCGACCACCGCCACGAGAAGCCCGCCCAGGGCGCCCCCGGCCGAAACCGCCAGGTAGAAGCCGGTGAGCTGCGCGGGCGCCGGCCGCAACCGGTAGAGCTCGCCGTGGCAGAAGAGGCACGCCACGAAGAGCGCCGGCAGGAAGACGCCCACCTGCAACGGCAGGTCGAGGCGAAATCGGTGGTCGCCGACAAGCCACGCCATGGCGCCTAGTGCGACGAGCACGAGCGGCCAGAGGTAGCGAGGCTGGTACCACGAGCGCCCGCTGAAGGTGACGATGAAGCTCAGCAGGTAGAGCGTCAAAGGGGCGAGCCAAAGAAGCGGCGCGGAGGCGACGTTTTGAGTGAGGTGATTGGTGACCGCCAGCAGCAACACCGATCCGGTGGCGGACAGGGCGAGCCAGAACGCGAGGGCCGTGAGGCTCGCCTTTTCCGGGGCGATGGTTTCGGACCGCTGCGGTTGCGGCGTGATCCAGGCGAGCACGCCGCAAAGCACCGCGAAAGCGGCAAATCCCCAGGACCAGAGCGACACCTGGTTCCCAGAGCCGAGGTTCGGCTCGACCAGGAACGGGTAGCCGACGAGCGCGGCGAGCGAAGCGGCGTTCGAGAGCGCGAACAGGCGATACGGGTCCTCGCCCGGCCGTGCGCGCGCGAACCACACCTGGATGAGCGGGCTCGTCGACGCGAGCAGGAGATAGGGAAGCCCCACGCAGGCGCCCAGCAACAGCACGATGCGCGAGACCGGCTCGGCGTCGCCGCTCGGCTTCCAGGAGGGATCCGGGGCGATCGGCAGCGTTGCGACGGCAAGCGCAAGCAGCGCGCCATGCACGCCCGCCTGGAGGCGCTTGTTGCGCACGCGGCCCAGAAAATGCGCGTACGCATACCCTGC
>JAFAGU010000141.1 GCA_019237595.1 Betaproteobacteria bacterium
AGGCGCGGAGTACGCGCCTCGTAGTCGGTGAAAGCGATCGAGCCATTGCGTGCAGATTATCATGGTGGTAAAGTTCTTGTCGTCCTATATTTATCTTGTAGATAAGTTATCCACATGCCAACCGCCGCCGATATTCGCCTCCGAAACCTCCGCTCCCTGATCGAAAAGGCCGGCGGACCTTCCGACGCTGCCAAAAAGCTCGACATGGACGCCTCCCAGCTCTCGCAAATCGCGGGCAGGCATCCCACCCGGAACATCGGTACTGCGATGGCGCGGCGCATCGAGAAGGTCTTCCACAAAGCGGAAGGCTGGCTCGACGTGTCGCACTCGCAGCTGCCGCTGCAACAGCGCGCCGAGCGCAACGTGCACCCGGCGCGCGACCTTCAGCGAGAGGTGCCACTCATCTCATGGGTGCAGGCGGGCGCCTGGGACAACCTGGTCGATACGTTTCAGCCTGGGGATGCCGAGCGCTGGATCGCGACGTACGCGAGCGTGAGCAACCATGCCTTCGCACTAAGAATCATCGGCGACTCGATGACGAACCCGCACGGCGCCCCCTCTTTCCCTGAGGGCACTGTGATCATCGTGGACCCTGAGCGAGCCGCTCAGCCGGGCAAGTTCGTGGTGGTGCGGCAGAACTCCGATACGGAATGCACGTTCAAGCAGCTCGTGAGGGACGGCGGCCAGCATTACCTGAAGCCCCTCAATCCGCGCTATCCCGTTTTCGAGATGCTGCCGGACGCCGTGGTCGCCGGCGTCGTCGTCCAGGCGGTCATGGATCTCTAGCCCATGACGCACCACGCCTTCATCGGGCTACTGATTCGCCGCGGTGTGTGGATGACGCCCCTGGAGATCTTTCTTGCCTCGCCCGAGTATCCGATCGGCGACTACGTGCTCACGGATCTTCACGCATTGAAAGCCAACCGGCTGCTGGTTTCCCGGCAGCGCCCGGGTACGCGCCTGACCGAGTACGGGCTGCCAACCTGGGTCGATGCTCCTACACCGGCGTTCTCTGCCGCCTATTTCGCGTACCTCGTTCGCCGTCTCTTCGGCCAGCTCGCGCCCGGGACATGAAATCCGATGACGCGGCTCGCGACTCACTCCAGCTTCCGGAAGCTCGATTGCTCAACAAAGAGCAGGCGGCCGCGTACCTGGGTATTGGCGTCACGCTACTCGAGGAGCTTGGGGTTCCGCAGGTCAAACTCGGTCGCCGATGCGTCTACGACCGCATTGACCTCGACGAGTGGCTCGACGAATATAAGCGTCGAGGGCGGGCCAGAAAGGAGCAATCCATATGGCCCGTGAAATCGGCCTCTACCGGCGACGAGACTCTCGTTTCTGGTGGGTCGATGTCGTACTGCCCAACGGCAGACGCATATGCGGAAGCACTAAAGCCGAAAGCAAGAAGGACGCAGAAGCCTACGTTGCAGCGCTAAAACGCCAGGCTTACGAGCAAGGCGCTCTCGGCATCAGGGCCCCGCGTACGTGGAGGGAAGCCGTTGTTCGGTATCTCTCGGCAAAAGCGAATCTTCGGAGTATCGAGGAGGTAAGGCGGCTTTGTCGGAAGCTTGATCCCTACTTTGGCGAGCTGACGCTGGACCAAATCACAGGCGACACGATTTGGACCCTAGTGCAAAGCGAGCGAAAGAAAGGGAACAAGCCTGCGACGGTGAATCGATACCTCGCCTTGATTCGCTGCCTTCTTCGCATGGCACGCGATGAGTGGCAGTGGATCGTGGCGTTTCCAAAGATTCGCTTGCTCGGCGGCGAAGTAGCGCGTGACCGCTGGTTGACCAGGGAAGAGGCAAGCCAGTTGATTTCGGCCTGCCCTCCTCACCTGGCGGCGATGGTGCGGTTTGCGCTCGCTACGGGCTGTCGGTCACGCGAGATATCGGGATTGGAATGGAGCCGGGTTGACCTGAAGCGTAGGACAGCCTGGCTGGACCGGACCAAGAATGGAACGCCGAGAGGCGTCCCGTTAAACGATGCTGCGGTGGCCGTGCTGGAGGAACAGCGCGGCAAGCATCCGCGGTACTGCTTTACCTATGACGGTGAGCCGATTCGCTGGCAGCTAAGCAATAGCGCTTGGCGCACCGCT
>JAFAGU010000144.1 GCA_019237595.1 Betaproteobacteria bacterium
TCCGTCAGCCGCAGACCCAGGATCCGCAGGGTCTCACGCGCGCACTCTACGAGCAGAACGCGAGGCAGGTCGTTGGTCCGACGCTCCAGTTCAATACGCGGAAGACCGTCTACCACGACCAGGTCGGCGGCACGCTTACGCATCGACTCGAGGGGGGCGCTTCGCTCCAGGCCACAACGTATTACGGGGAGCGATGGCAGGAGCAGTATCTCGGCATCTCGGCGAACGGCGTCACGAACATCGATCGCGGCTTTGGCGGGGGCGCGCTGCGCTACGCCGGCAATCCGCAGGACGCGTTCCGCGTCTCGTTCGGCGCCGAGTACGACTTCATGCACGATCGGCGCAAAGGCTTCACGAACGTGAATGGCCTGCAGGGCGCCCTCTCGCGCAACGAGGACAACGAGGCGTGGAGCACGGGAATGTACGCGCAGGCCGAATGGCGGTTCGCGGAGCGCTGGATCGCCCTGGGCGGCATCCGGTACACGAACGTCCGATTCCGGAACACGGACTACTTCCTCGCGAACGGCGACGACAGCGGCGATCGCACCTATACCGCGACGACGCCCGTCGCTGGCCTCGTCTATCGCCTGAATCCGCTGACGAGCTTGTACGCCAATGTCGGCCGAGGCTTCGAGACGCCGACGTTCACCGAGCTCGCGAACAAGAACGTCGGCAGCGGCCTCAATTTCGGGCTCGAGGCGGCGAAGAGCCGGCATGCGGAAGCGGGCGTCAAGGCCATTGCGCCTGGCCGGGGCCGCGTCAACGTCGCCTTCTTCACGATCGGCACGCAGAACGAGATCGTCGTGGACCAGAACGTCGGCGGCCGCGCCACATACAAGAACGTCGGCCGCACGGACCGCCAGGGGATCGAGGTCGCGGCCGAGACGCTGATCGGCGGTCCTTGGGAGGCGCGGCTCGCCTACACGCACATGCGCGCGGAATACCGGGACGCTTTCACCACCCAGATCCTGACCGTCGGTCCGCAGGTGTTCGTGCCGGCAGGAAGCACCATCGCGGGTGTCCCTCGCACCACGCTCTACGGCGAGCTGCGCTATCGCCGCGACCCGTTCTTCGCCCAGGTGGAAGCCCTGCGGAAATCCTCCGTCGCGACGAACGATCCCAATACCGAATTTGCGGACGCCTACCTCGTGGCCAACTTTGCGGCGGGCCTCGTCCACCAATCGGACGCCTGGCGCGTTTCGGAATTCTTCCGCATCGACAACCTCGCGGACCGCAACTACGTCGGCTCCGTGATCGTGAACGAGGGGAGCGGGCGCTACTACGAGCCTTCGCCGCGCCGCAACATGACGCTCGGCGTCCAGGCGAGCCTGCGGTTCTAGCTTCAACGCCGGTGCGGTAGCATCCGTCTTCCCCGCTGAGGAGAGGACGAATGAAAAAGACCATTGCAGTCGCGATCGCCGCCCTGTTCGCCGGCAGCGCCCTCGCGCAGCAGGCCGCCGGCGACCCGCCCTGGAAGCAGGGCATGAACCCCGAGCAGCAGAAATCGACGCTCCACCCGTTCGCGCCGCACATGACCGGCCGCGACGCGAAGGAGCTTCCGGTGAGCAGCCTTAAGGTGCCGGCCGGCTTCAAGGTCGAAGTCTGGGCCGATGGCATTCCCGAGGCACGCTCGCTTGCCCTCGGCGACAACGGCACGGTGTTCGTGAGCAACCGCAACGCCAAGAGCATCTATGCCGTCGTCGACAAGGGCGGCAAGCGCGAGGTGAAGGAAATCCTGAAGGGCCTCGACGCGCCGAACGGCATCGTCTTCAGCAAGGGCACGCTTTTCGTCGCGGAGCGCGGCCGCATCACCCGCTACGACGGCATCGAGGGCAAGCTCGACAGCCCGGGCGAGCCGAAGGTGGTCGTCGACGGCCTCGACCCCGACCGGCAGCCGGGCCATTTCTGGAAGTACCTGGCGCTCGGCCCCGATGGGAAGCTCTACTTCAATATCGGCGCGCCCGGAAACATCGTGATGCCGAACTACATGCAGGCGTCGGTGATGCGCGTCGACCCGGACAAGGGCGTGCTGGAGACCGTCGCCCTCGGCGTGCGCAACTCCGTCGGCATGACCTTCCGCGGCAAGGAGCTCTGGTTCACGAACCACGCGCGCGATTGGCTCGGCGACGACTCGCCGAACGACACGCTGCACCGCGTCGCGCTCGGCGCGAAGAGCGTGCCGAACTTCGGCTATCCGTTCTGCCACCAGGGCGACATCCAGGACCCGCAGTTCGGCAAGAGCCGCTCGTGCGCGGAGTTCTCGAAGCCGGCGCAGAAGCTCGGCGCGCACATCGCGCCGCTCGGGCTTCGCTTCTACACGGGCAAGATGTTCCCGGCGGAGTACCAGGGCAACATCTTCATCGCGATGCACGGCTCGTGGAACCGCACGGTGAAGCAGGGCTACAACATCATGCGGGTGAAAGTCGACCAGCAGGGCCACGCCAGCGCGCCGGAACCCTTCGTCACCGGCTTCCTGCAGGACGAGAAGGCCGATCCGCCGATGTGGGGCCGGCCGGTCGACTTGCTGGTGCTGAAGGACGGCTCGATGCTCTTCTCCGACGACTACAACGGCATCCTGTACCGCGTCAGCTACAGCAAGTGACCTTTGCAGCGCGAAGCGCGGCGGCCTCGGCCGCCGCGTTTTTCTTTCTGGCGGCCCCTGCGCGGGCGGCCGATCCGCAGCTGTGTGCGGCGTGCCACGGGCCGAACGGGAATTCGCAGATCCCGGCCAACCCGTCCATCGCGCAGCAGCCGCGTCAGTTCATCGAGACGGCGCTCTACCAGTTCCGCGAGGGCAACCGGAAGAACGAGCAGATGTCGCCCATGGCGGAGAAGCTCTCCAACGCCGAGCTGCGAGAGCTCGGCAAGTTCTTCTCGGAGCAGAAGGCGGCGCCGCCTCAGCACAAGACGGGAGCGGAGGCGGCGGCAGCCGGCCCTGGCCTCGCGGAGAAGTACAACTGCGTGCAGTGCCATGGCCCCAAGCTGATGGGCCAGCAGCACATCCCGCGGATCGCCGGCCAGCAGTACGACTACCTGCGCGTCCAGCTCCATCTCTTCAAGGCGGGGAAGCGCGCCGACATTGACGGCAACATGACCTCGGCCGCGAAGTCCGCCTCCGAGCAGGAGCTCGACACGCTCGCGGACTACGTCGCCGGGCTGAGCCCGCAGTAGCCGCTTCCCGGCCGCCTTCCGCTAGGCGGCCTTCGACTTCGCCGGCCCCGCGCGGCCGATGATCCCGCGCAGGACGTAAGGCAGGATGCCGCCGTGCTTGTAGTAGTCGACCTCGATCGCCGTATCGATCCGCGACTTGACCACGAGCCGCGTGCGGCTGCCATCGGGCCGGTTCACCACGAGCGTGAGCGTCTGCTGCGGCTTGATGTCCTCCAGGCCGACGATGTCGATCGTCTCGTCGCCCTTGAGCCCGAGCGACTGCGCCGAATCGGCGCCCTGGAACTGCAGCGGCAGCACGCCCATGCCGACGAGGTTCGAGCGGTGGATGCGCTCGAAGCTGCGCGCGATCACCGCCTTCACGCCGAGGAGCTGCGTTCCCTTCGCCGCCCAGTCGCGCGAGGACCCGGTGCCGTACTCCTCGCCGCCGAAGACGACGGTCGGCGTGCCGGCCGCGATGTATTGCATGGCCGCGTCGTAGATCGGCGTCTTTTCGCCCTTCAATAGCGTCAGGCCGCCCTCGGTGCCCGGCAGCATCAGGTTCTTGATGCGCACGTTCGCGAACGTGCCGCGCATCATCACCTCGTGGTTGCCGCGGCGCGCGCCGTAGCTGTTGAAATCCGCCACCGCGACGTCGTGCTCCTGGAGGTAGATGCCCGCGGGCGAGGTGGGCTTGATCGACCCGGCCGGCGAGATGTGGTCGGTGGTGACCGAATCGCCGAAGACGCCGAGGATCCGCGCGCCCGTGATGTTGCCAGGATGGCCGGCCTGCATGGAGAAGTCCTGGAAGAAGGGCGGCTCGGCGATGTAGGTCGATTTCGGCCAGTTGTAGACCTGGCCCGCCGGCGCCGAGATCTTCTTCCAGAGCGCGCTCGTCTCGGAGAGGTTCGAGTAGAGGCGCCGGAACGTCGGCGCGTCCATCGCGAGCTTCATCAGGCCCTTCACTTCGTCCGCGCTCGGCCAGATGTGGCCGATGTAGACGTCTTCTCCGGACTTCGACTTGCCGAGGGGCTCCTTGCGCAGGTCGCGCAGGATGGTCCCGGCGAGCGCGTAGGCGACCACGAGAGGCGGCGAGGCGAGGAAGTTCGCGCGGATGTTCGGATGGATGCGCGCCTCGAAGTTCCGGTTGCCCGAGAGCACCGCGGCGCAGACGAGGTCGTTCTTCGTGATCGCCTCGTCGATCGCCGGCGCGAGCGGGCCAGCGTTGCCGATGCAGGTCGTGCACGCATAGGCGGCGACCGAGAAGCCGAGCTTCTCGAGGTAGGGGAGGAGGCCTGCCTTCTCGAGGTACTCGGTGACGACGCGCGATCCCGGAGCGAGGGAGGTCTTCACGTGGGGCTTCACCGTGAGGCCAAGCTCGACCGCCTTCTTCGCAACCAGGCCGGCCGCGAGCAGCACGCCGGGGTTGGACGTATTGGTGCAGGACGTTATCGCGGCGATCAGCACGTCTCCGTTTCGGAGCACCGTGCCGTCGAAGGCCTTGTACGGCTTCTGCAGGTCCTCGGGCTTCTTGGCGAAGCCGTTCTCCGGCACCGGCTTCGAGAAGAGCGACGTGAACGTGGACTTCGCCTTGTCGAGGTCGATTCGGTCCTGCGGCCGCTTGGGACCGGCGATCGACGGATAGATGGTCGAGAGGTCGAGCTCCAGGACCTGCGAGTAGTCGATCGAGCCCTTCTTCGGGATGCCGAACATCCCCTGCGCCTTGAAGTAGGCCTCGAGCGCGGCGATCTGCGCGTCGGTGCGCCCGGTGCCGCGGAAGTACTCGAGCGTGCGGCCGTCGACCGGGAAGAAGCCCATCGTCGCGCCGTATTCCGGCGCCATGTTGGCGAGCGTCGCCCGGTCCTGCACCGTGAGCGACTCGGTGCCTTCGCCGAAGTATTCGACGAACTTGCCGACCACCTTCGCCTTGCGAAGCATCTCCGTCACGGTGAGGACGAGGTCGGTGGCGGTACACGCAGGATGCAATTTATTCTTGAGCTCCACGCCCACGACGTCGGGCGTGAGGAAGTAGACCGGCTGGCCGAGCATGCCCGCCTCGGCCTCGATGCCGCCGACGCCCCAGCCGACGACCCCGATGCCGTTGATCATCGTCGTGTGGCTGTCGGTGCCGACGAGCGTGTCCGGGTAGTGGATCCCGTCCGCGCTCTTGTGCACGCCCGGAGCGAGGTATTCGAGGTTCACCTGGTGGCAGATGCCGATACCGGGCGGCACGACCTTGAACGTGTCGAAGGCCTGCATCCCCCACTTCATGAACTGGTAGCGCTCTTCGTTGCGCTTGAACTCGAGCTTCATGTTGAGGTCGAGCGCGCCCTTGCTGCCGTAGTTGTCGATCTGCACGGAATGGTCGACGACGAGGTCCACCGGAACGAGCGGCTCGACCACCTTGGGATCCTTGCCCATCTTGGAGGCGACCCCGCGCATCGCCGCGAGATCGCACAGCAGCGGAACGCCGGTGAAGTCCTGCAGCAGGATGCGCGCGACCGTGAAGGGAATCTCCTCCGTGCGCGGAGCCGAAGGCTTCCAGCCCGCAAGCTGGCGGACGTGCTCCTCGGTGACCTTCTTTCCGTCGCAGTGACGAAGCACCGATTCGAGGACGATGCGGATCGACACCGGCAAGCGCTCGAGCTTGAGGCCCAGCTTCTTCCCGAGCGTGGGCAAGGAATAGAGCTTCCCGTGGGAAAAGCTCTGCAGCGTGTCGTGCAGGTTATGCGGCATTCGGTCCCCCATCATTGGCCCAGCTCGCCTCCGGACTGCAGGCGGGCTCCTGTTCAAGAGAATTCAGGTGCGCGACCAGGCCGGCGCGTTCCTCGAGAAGCGCGGGCAGGTGCAGGTCGCAGCGCGCGATCGGCGTCGGATAGCTCCGGATTTCGGCGGAAAGCTCGTCGATCCTGAGCAGGAGCTCGCGCCGGGTCATACCACCATCATATCCACGAACTCGTTGACCGGCGTGCGCTCCAGGCGCGGCGCATCGAGGCAGAGGTCGAGGATCTGCCTGCACCGCGCCTCGGGGAAGCGCCGGCCGAGGTTCTTCCGGAACTTCTCCACCAGGATCGGCATGCCTTCCTTGCGGCGTCGCTTGTGGCCGATCGGGTACTCGACCGCCACTTCCTTGAGCTTCGTTCCGTCCTTGAACTCGACTGTCAGCGCGTTCGGGATGGAGCGCTTCTTCGGGTCGAGGTAGTCGCGCGAGAAGCGCTTGTCTTCGACGCAGGTCATTTTCTTTCTCAAGGCGTCGATTCTCGGGTCCTTGGCGACGCCATCCTCGTAGTCCGCGGCCGTGAGCCTGCCAAACAAGAGGGGAATCGCCACCATGTACTGGATGCAGTGATCGCGGTCGGCCGGGTTATTGAGCGGTCCCTTCTTGTCGATGATACGGATCGCGGCCTCGTGCGTCCTGATGCGAATTTTCGCAATGTCTTCAGCGGTCTTGCCGAGCTTTTTCATCTCGTGAAAGACCTGCATCGCCGCTTCCGCGGCGGTTTGGGCATGGAACTCGGCCGGAAAAGAGATCTTGAAGAGTACGTTCTCCATCACGTAGCTGCCGAACTTGCGCTGGAACCTGAACGGCTTGCCCTTGAAGAGCACGTCGTAGAAGCCCCAGCCCTTCGCCGTCAGCACGGAGGGATACCCCATCTCGCCGGTCTTCGAGATGAGCGCGAGCCGCACGCCGCGCGAAGTGGCATCGCCCGCTGCCCAGCTCTTGCGCGAGCCGGTGTTCGGCGCATGGCGGTAAGTGCGCAGCGACTGGCCGTCGACCCAGGCTTGCGAGACTGCGTTCACGACCTGCTCGTACGAGCAGCCCAGCATGTGCGCGACGACCGCCGTCGTGGCGACCTTGACGAGCACGACGTGGTCGAGGCCCACGCGGTTGAAGCTGTTTTCCAGCGCGAGCACGCCCTGGATCTCGTGCGCCTTGATCATCGCGGTGAGGACGTCGCGCATGAGGAGCGGCGTCTTCTGGTTTCGCGAGAGCCAGTCGGCCGTGGCGAGGATGCCGCCGAGATTGTCGGAAGGATGCCCCCATTCGGCGGCGAGCCATGTGTCGTTGAAGTCGAGCCAGCGGATGATCGTCCCGAGGTTGAACGCGGCCTGCACCGGGTCGAGCTGGAAGCCGGTCCCGGGGACGCGGGCGCCGTGGGGCACGACCGTCTCGGGGTCGATGGGCCCGAGGAGCTTGGTGCAAGCGGGATACTCGAGCGCCTCGAAGCCGCAGCCGAGCGTGTCGATCAGGCAGTAGCGCGCCGTGTCGTAGGCCTCGTCGCTCCTGACGGCGTACTTGGTCGCGTAGTCGGCGATGAGCGTGAGCACCTTGTCCGGCTTGGGCCGGACATTGGAAATAGGGGTCGACATCAGTCTTTCTGGGTGTTGTCGTCGGGGGCGAACATGTACTCCGCGCCGCCGCCCGCCGGGATCGGCGCGAAGACGTGCTCGTTGCCGCCGGCCTTCGGCGCGTGGCGCATCGAGGGCGCGGGCGAACGCTCGTCGGGCCGCTTGTCCCACCAGATGGCGCGGCCCTTGCGCTGCGATTCCACCTCCTCGGGATGGTCCGCGAGGAACTTGCGCATGAATTTAGTGATGTCGGATTCGTACATGGTCCTCACCGCTTCTCGATCGGCACCCAGGTCCGGTTCTCGGGCCCCACGTAGTTCGCCCCCGGGCGGATGATCTTGCCGTCGGCGCGCTGCTCGATCACGTGCGCCGACCAGCCGCTCGTGCGCGAGAGGACGAAGAGCGGCGTGAAGTGCTGCGTCGGCACGCCCATGCGGCTGTAGGACACGGCGCTGTACCAGTCGAGGTTCGCGAACATCTTCTTCTCGTTCCACATCACCGACTCGATCCGCTCCGCGATCTGGTATTGGGCCATGTTGCCCTGCGCCTTGGAAAGCCTTTCGGCGACGGCCTTGATCACCTTGTTGCGCGGATCGCCGGTCGTGTAAACGGGATGGCCGAATCCGATGACGATCTCCTTCGCGGCCATGCGGCGCCGGATGTCGGCTTCCGCCTCGTCGGCGCTCCGGTATCGCTTCTGGATCTCGTCCGAGACTTCGTTCGCGCCGCCATGCTTGGGCCCGCGCAGCGCGCCTATGCCGCCTGCGATGGCGGAATACATGTCCGAACCGGTCCCCGCGATTACGCGGCAGGTGAAGGTGCTCGCGTTGTACTCGTGCTCGGCGTACAGGATGAGCGACGTGTGCATCGCGCGCACCCAGTCTGCCGGCGGCTTCTTCTGGTGGAGGAGGTGGAGATAGTGGCCGCCGATCGAATCGTCATCGGTCACGGTGTCGATGCGCTTCCCGTTCGTGACGAAATGGAACCAGTAGAGGAGGGCGGAACCCAGGCAGGCCATGAGGCGGTCCGCGATGTCCTTCGCGCCTGGCGCGCCATGGTCTTCCTTTTCCGGCTCCAGGGTGCCGAGGGCCGAGACCGCCGTGCGCATGACATCCATCGGGTGCGCCGTCCTGGGCAGTTGCTCGAGCACCGTACGAAGGGGCGCCGGGAGGCTCCTCAAGCCTTGCAGTTTCTTCTTGTACGCGGCGAGCTCCGTGCGCGTCGGGAGCTTTTCGTGGACCAGCAGGTAGGCCACTTCCTCGAATTCCGCGAGGTCCGCGAAGTCGAGGATGTCGTAGCCGCGGTAGTGGAGGTCGTTGCCGCTGCGGCCGACGGTGCAGAGTGCCGTGTTGCCGGCGGGCACGCCGGAGAGGGCGACGGATTTCTTGGGCCTAGGGCTTGCTGCGACCGGCGGCGAAGAGCTCATCGAGTTTTTTCTCGTAGGTGTGGTACCCGAGGAAGTCGTAGAGCTCCTCGCGGGTCTGCATCTCGGGCAGGAGCTCCTTCTGCGTGCCGTCCCGGCGCACCGCCTCGTAGGCGCGCAGGGCCGCCTTGTTCATGCTTCGGAAGGCAGTGAGGGGATAAAGCGCGATGGCAACGCCAGCCGAGCGCAGTTCGACGACCGTGAAGAGCGGGGTCTTGCCGAACTCGGTGATGTTGGCGAGCACGGGGACTTTTACCGCGGCGACGAAGCGGCGGTATTGATCGAGATCAGTCACCGCCTCGGGGAAAAGCATGTCGGCACCGGCGGAAACGTAGGCGCTTGCCCGCTCGAGCGCTTTCTCCATCCCTTCGTTCGCGAGGGCGTCGGTGCGCGCCATGATGACGAAGGACGGGTCGCTTCGCGCGTCGACTGCCGCCTTGATCCGGTCGCACATCTCCGCGGCACCGACGAGCTCCTTCCCGGGCCGGTGGCCGCAGCGCTTCGCACCCACCTGGTCCTCGATGTGCATGGCAGCGGCGCCGAACTTGATGAGCGATCGCGTGGTCCTCGCGACGTTGAACGCGCTCGCGCCGAATCCGGTGTCGACGTCCACGAGCAGGGGCAGGTCGCAAACGTCGGTGATGCGACGGATGTCGGTGAGGACGTCGTCGAGGCTGGAGATGCCCAGGTCGGGCACGCCCAGGGACCCGGCGGCGACGCCGCCGCCGGAAAGGTAGATGGCGCGGTAGCCGACGCGCTTGGCCATCAGCGCGTGGTACGCATTGATGGTGCCGATGACCTGGAGGGGCTTTTCCTCGGAGACGGCCTTCCGGAACTTGTCGCCCGCGGTCATCGGCTCATTTCCACCCGGTCAGCCGAGGAGCGCCCTGATGCCGTCGCGCTCCTCGTGGAGCTCCTTGAGCGTGGCGTCCATGCGCTTGCGCGCGAAGTCGCTGATCTCCAGTCCCTTCACGATCTCGTAGCGGCCGTCCTTGCAGGTGACCGGATAGCCGTAGCGCACGCCTTCCGGAATCCCGGAGCTGCCGTCGGAGGGCACGGCCATCGAGACCCAGTCTCCTTCGCGCGTTCCCTTGACCCAGTCGCGCACGTGGTCGATCGCGGCGTTGGCTGCGCTCGCCGCCGAGGAAAGCCCGCGTGCCTCGATGATCGCGGCGCCGCGCTTCTGCACCGTCGGAATGAAAGTCTGCTCGAGCCAGGCCTGGTCGTTGATCATCGGCCAGACCTTCTTGCCGTCCGCCTCGGCGTGGAAGAGGTCCGGGTACTGTGTCGCCGAGTGATTGCCCCAGACGGCCATTTTCCTGACTTGGCCGACAGCCTTGCCGATCTTCTGGCATACCTGCGAGACCGCGCGGTTGTGGTCGAGGCGCATCATCGCGGTGAATTGCGTCGGTTTGAGGCTCTTCGCGTTCTTCATCGCGATCAGGCAGTTCGTGTTCGCCGGATTGCCGACGACGAGCACTTTCACGTCGCGTTTCGCCACCCGGTCGAGCGCCTGGCCCTGCGGCGCGAAGATCTTTCCGTTCGCCTCGAGGAGGTCCTTGCGCTCCATGCCGGGACCGCGAGGGCGCGCGCCCACGAGCAGCGCCACGTCCACATCCTTGAACGCCACCACCGGGTCCGAAGCGGCGACCATTCCATGCAGGAGGGGAAAGGCGCAGTCGTCGAGCTCCATCATCACGCCCTTGAGTGCTTTCTGCGCCTTGTCGTCCGGAATCTCCAGCATCTGCAGGATGACGGGCTGGTCGGGTCCGAGCATGGCGCCGCTCGCGATCCGGAAGAGCAGGCTGTAGCCGATCTGGCCGGCGGCGCCGGTGACCGCGACGCGAACGGGGGCGTTGGGCATGTCGGATCTCGCGAAAGGGAGGCTGTCGCGGCGATTTTACCGCAGCGCAGCGACGCTATAATCGAAACCGCCTGGGCTAGGGGCCAGGCAAACCTCCATGACGACGAGCGCGCCCGCGAAGAGGGAACGACCCAAGTACCTGAACCTCCCGGCGCTGCTTTTCGAGATCCGCCTGCCGCTGCCCGGCAAAGTCTCCATCCTGCACCGTGTGTCGGGCGTCTTGTTGTTCTTCCCCTTCGCCGCCTGGCTGCTGTATGCCCTCGACCGGAGCCTCACCTCCGAGCAGGACTTTGCGCAAGTGCAGGCCTACCTTCGCCTTCCGCTCGTCAAGCTGGGCCTCCTCGTCTTCATCTGGGCCTTCTGCCATCACCTTTGCGCCGGGGTGCGGTTTCTCTTCCTCGACCTCGACAAGGGCATCGACCTCAAGGCGGCGCGCGTCTCCGCGGCTCTGGTCCTCGCGGTCAGCCTGCTGATGACGGCCTTCTTCGCGGTGAAGCTGTGGTGAATCGCATCGTCACCGGTGCGCATTACGGGCTGCGCGACTGGCTCGCGCAGCGGATCACGGCGGTCATCATCACGCTTTATTCGATCATCCTGGGCGCTGCACTCCTCGGCGCGAAACCCATTACGTATGGCATGTGGCGCGACTTCTTCGCGCATGGTTGGATGCGCGTCGCCACGCTGCTCTTCGCGATCTCCCTCGCCTGGCACGCGTGGGTCGGCATGCGCGACGTGCTGATGGACTACATCAAGCCCACGGGCCTGCGGCTCTTCCTCGAAATCGGGACGATCCTCGTCCTTGCCGGCTACGTGGCCTGGACGATCCAGATCCTGTGGAGATGACGTGACGCTGCCTGTGCGCAAGTTCGATGCGATCGTCGTGGGCGCCGGCGGCTCGGGCATGCGGGCCGCGCTCGAGCTCGCGCGCGCGAACCTCAAGGTGGCGGTCCTCACGAAGGTTTTTCCGACGCGCTCCCACACGGTCGCCGCCCAGGGGGGCATTGCCGCGCCGCTCGCGAACTCGGGCGAGGACAACTGGCATTGGCACATGTACGACACCGTCAAGGGCTCGGACTACCTCGGCGACCAGGACGCGATCGAATACATGTGCCGCCGCGCGATCGAGGTCGTGGTCGAGCTCGAGCACATGGGGATGCCGTTCGACCGCCTCGAAAGCGGCAAGATCTACCAGCGTCCCTTTGGCGGTCATACGCAGAACTACGGAAGTCCGAAGATGGCCATGCGCGCGTGCGCCGCGGCGGACCGCACGGGCCACGCGATGCTCCACACGCTCTATCAGCAGAACGTGCGCGCCAATACGCAGTTCTTCGTCGAATGGATGGCGCTCGACCTCATCCGCGACCCGCAAGATGGCGCGGTGGTCGGCGTCACTGCGCTCGAGATGGAGACCGGCGAAATCTGTGTTTTCCAGGCGAAGAGCACGCTGCTCGCCACGGGCGGAGCCGGCCGCATCTACTGGGCGACTACGAATGCGTTCATCAATACCGGCGATGGCCTCGGCATGGTGGCCCGCGCGGGACTGCCGCTCGAAGACATGGAGTTCTGGCAGTTCCATCCTACCGGCGTCGCCGGCGCGGGCGTCCTGATTACCGAGGGCGTGCGCGGCGAGGGCGGTTACCTCCTCAACAAGAACGGCGAGCGCTTCATGGAGCGTTACGCGCCGAATGCCAAGGATCTCGCGAGCCGCGATGTCGTCTCGCGCGCCATGACCACCGAGATCAAGGAAGGCCGCGGCTGCGGCGAGCATGGCGACCACGTCCTCCTCAAGCTGGACCACCTCGGCCCCGAAGTGATCAACCAGCGCCTACCTGGCATCCGCGAGATCGCGATCAAGTTCGCGAATGCCGACCCGGTGCGCGAGCCGATCCCCGTCGTCCCGACCGTGCATTACCAGATGGGCGGGGTGCCGACCAACTACATGGGGCAAGCCGTTGCGCCCGAAGGCAACAGCAAGGAGGCGATCGTCCCCGGGCTCTACGCGGCAGGCGAATGCTCCTGCGTTTCCGTGCATGGCGCGAATCGCCTGGGCACGAACTCGCTCCTCGACCTGGTCGTCTTCGGCAAAGCGGCAGGCGAGCAGATGCTCAAGGACATGCGCAGCCAGCCCACCCCACACCGCAACCTGCCCAAGGATGCGGGCGACGGAACGCGCGCGCGCCTTGCCCGGCTCGACTCGGCGACCTCGGGCGAGCGGGTGGTGGACGTTCTGAACGACCTGCGCCGCACGATGCAGGCGCATTGCGGCGTCTTCCGGTTTCCCGATGACCTGGTCAAGGGCGTCGCGAAGATGAAGGAGATTGCCGTTCGCTCCGGCAAGGTCTTCATCCAGGACAAGAGCAAGACGTTCAATACCGCTCGCGTCGAGGCGCTCGAGCTCGAGAACCTCGTGGAGACCGCGATGGCGACCGTCGTGTCGGCCGAGGCGCGCAAGGAAAGCCGGGGCGCGCATACGCGCAGCGACCATCCCGATCGCGACGACAAGAACTGGATGCGGCACACGCTCTGGTACAAGGCAGGGAACCGGCTCGACTACAAGCCCGTCCACCTGAGGCCGCTTTCCGTCGAGACCTTCGAACCCAAGGTGCGGACCTACTGACATGCGGCTGACCATCTATCGCTACGATCCGGAAAAGGACGCGAAGCCCTACCTGCGGGACTACGAGGTGCCGCTCGACAGCCACGACCGCATGCTGCTCGACGCCCTCGTCAAGGCGAAGGCGCAGGACGACTCTCTCTCCTTCCGCCGCTCCTGCCGCGAGGGCGTGTGCGGATCGGATGCGATCAACATCAACGGCAAGAACGGGCTTGCGTGCATCACGAAAATCGCAGACCTCCCCGAGCACGTCACGCTCCGGCCGCTTCCGGGCATGCCGGTGATCCGCGACCTGATCGTCGACATGACGCAGTTCTTCAAGCAGTACCACTCGATCAAGCCCTACGTGATCAACAACGACCCGCCGCCCGAGCGCGAGCGGCTGCAGTCGCCGCAGGAGCGCGACCAGCTGAACGGCCTCTACGAATGCATCCTGTGCGCATGCTGCTCGACCTCGTGCCCGTCGTTCTGGTGGAACCCGGACAAGTTCGTCGGCCCTGCCGGCCTCCTGCAGGCCTACCGCTTCATCGCCGACTCGCGCGACCAGGCGACCTCGGAGCGCCTGGACAACCTGGAGGATCCGTACCGGCTCTTCCGCTGCCATACCATCATGAACTGCGTCGACGTGTGCCCGAAGCACCTGAATCCGACGCGCGCCATCAACAAGATCAAGGAGCTGATGGTCAAGCGCTCCGTCTGAATGGACTCGTATTCAAAAAACAGGCTGCAATGGAAGTGCCGGCGAGGGCTGCTGGAGCTCGATCTGGTTTTTCAAAGATTCCTTCTCGATGTCGACGAAAAGGATTTTGAAAACCTGGATCGGCTGTTGGATACCCCCGACAACGATCTGTGGGACATCGTTTGCGGGCGAAGCGAGGCTTACCCGCCCCACATGAAGGAACTCGTCGCGCGGCTCAGGTCAAGCTGAGCCGCCGCTAAGGAAACCGACCATGGCCGACAAGACCGCCACCATCAAGCTGCCCGACGGCAAGACGCTCGACTTCCCGGTCATGTCCGGCTCGGTCGGGCCCGACGTCGTCGATATCCGCAAGCTCTATGGTCAATCCGGGATGTTCACGTACGACCCGGGCTTCCTCTCGACCGCGAGCTGCAGCTCGTCGATCACGTACATCGATGGCGACGCCGGCGTCCTGCTCTATCGCGGGTATCCGATCGAGCAGCTCGCGCTGCACTGCGACTTCCTGGAGGTCTGCTACCTCCTGCTCAACGGCGAGCTCCCGAACCGCAAGCAGAAGGAGGAGTTCGTCAACATCGTGACCCACCACACGATGGTGCACGAGCAGCTCGCGCGCCTGTACCAGGGATTCCGGCGGGACGCGCACCCGATGGCGGTCATGGTCGGCGTGGTGGGCGCGCTTTCGGCCTTTTACCACGACGCGCTGGACATCAATAATCCGCAGCACCGCACCATCTCGGCGTTCCGGCTGATCGCGAAGATGCCGACGATCGTCGGCATGTCGTACAAGTACTCCATCGGGCAGCCGTTCATGTACCCGAAGAACGACCTTTCCTACACCGCAAACTTCATGCGCATGATGTTCGCCGTGCCGGCGGAGGAGTACAAGCCGAACGACGTGCTCGTGCGAGCGATGGACCGGATCTTCATCCTCCACGCCGACCACGAGCAGAACGCCTCCACCTCGACCGTGCGGCTCTCCGGCTCTTCCGGCGCCAATCCCTATGCCTGCATAGCCGCGGGCATCGCCTGCCTGTGGGGCCCGGCGCACGGCGGCGCGAACGAGGCCTGCCTCGAGATGCTGGAGGAGATCGGGGACGTCTCCAAGGTTCCCGAGTTCATCAAGAAGGTGAAGGACAAGAATTCCGGCGTGCGGCTGATGGGCTTCGGCCATCGCGTGTACAAGAACTTCGACCCCCGCGCGAAGCTGATGCGCGAGACCTGCCACGAAGTGCTCGAGGAGCTGGGCCTGCACAACGATCGCCTGTTCAAGCTGGCGATCGAGCTCGAGCGCATTGCGCTCGAGGATGAATATTTCATTTCCCGGAAGCTCTATCCCAACGTGGACTTCTACTCGGGAATCGTCCAGCGCGCGCTCGGCATCCCGGTCGCGATGTTCACCTGCATCTTCTCGCTCGCGCGCACCGTGGGCTGGATCGCTCAGTGGCAGGAGATGATCTCGGACCCGGAGTACAAGATCGGCCGCCCGCGCCAGCTGTACAAGGGCCCGACCAAGCGCGACGTGAAGCCGATCGACAAGCGCTAGCGTCCCGGCAGGCTGAAAGGCGGATCGCCCCAATGATGAAAGAGTTCTTCGACAACTCCTACCTCTTCGGCGGCAACGCGCCGTTCATCGAGGACCTCTACGAGAAGTACCTCGTGAACCCCGCTTCGGTGCCCGACGAGTGGCGCGAGTACTTCGACCGCATGCAGGTGCTGCCGGGAAGCGCCACCAAGGACGTAGCCCGTGCGCCGGTGGAGGAATCGTTCGTGCAGCGCGCGAAAAAGGGCGAGTTCTCCGCGCAGCGCACGCTTGCCGCCGAGCCGGTCACTTCCGAGCGCCTGCAGGTGGCGGCGCTGCTCCTCGTCACGGCCTATCGAATTTCGGGATCGAGATGGGCGACCGTCGATCCGCTGAAGCGGATGCCGCGCCCGCCGCAGCCGGAGCTCGAGCCTGCCTTCTACGACCTGGCCGAGGCGGACCTCGACCAGATGGTGAACTCCGGCTCCTATGTCGGACTGGACCGCGTCACGCTGAGGACGCTCATCCAGGCGCTGCGCGACACCTACTGCCGCAATATCGGCTTCGAGTATATGTTCATCTCGGACCGGACGCAGCGCCAGTGGATCCAGGAGCGCATCGAGCCGACGCGGGGCACGGCACAGCTCTCCGCCGAGCAGAAGAAGCGCCTGCTCCAGAAGCTCACCGAGGCGGAGCACCTCGAGCGCTATCTCCATACGCGGTATGTCGGACAGAAGCGCTTTTCGCTGGAAGGCGGCGAGAGCCTCATCCCGTGCATCGACGAGATCATCCAGCGCTCCGGTGCAAATGGCGTCCAGGAGATGGTGATCGGAATGGCGCACCGCGGGCGGCTCAACGTGCTCGTGAACGTGCTCGGCAAGATGCCGCAGGATCTCTTCCTCGAGTTCGAGGGCAAGCACGCGCATGAGCTGCCCTCCGGCGATGTCAAGTACCACAACGGGTTCTCCTCCGACCTTTCGACGGCCGGCGGGCCGATGCACGTGTCGCTCGCCTTCAACCCTTCGCACCTCGAGATCGTGAATCCCGTCGTGGAGGGCTCGGTTCGAGCCCGGCAGCGGCGGCGCGACGACAAGACCGGCGACCAGGTCGTGCCCGTGCTCGTGCACGGCGACGCAGCCTTTGCAGGGCAGGGCGTCGTCATGGAAACGCTGAATCTCTCCGGGACGCGCGGGTATGGCACGGGCGGCACGGTCCACATCATCGTCAACAACCAGATCGGATTCACCACGTCCGATCCGCGCGACGCGCGCTCGACTACCTACTGCACCGACGTCGCGAAGATGGTCGAAGCGCCGATCTTCCACGTGAACGGCGACGATCCCGAGGCGGTGCTTTTCGTCACGCAGCTCGCGGTCGATTTCCGCAAGACCTTCCACAAGGACGTGGTCGTCGACATCGTCTGCTTCCGCAAGCTCGGCCACAACGAGCAGGACGAGCCGGCGGTGACGCAGCCCCTCATGTACAAGAAGATCGGCCAGCACCCGGGCACCAGGAAGCTCTACGCTGACAAGCTCATTGCCCAAAAGATTATCGAAGAAGGGGAACCGGAAAACTTCATCAAGCACTATCGGGATACGCTCGACGCAGGCAAGGAAACCGTCAGCCCGGTGCTCTCGAACTTCAAGAGCAAGTTCGCCGTGGACTGGGCGCCGTTCCTCAATTCCAAATGGACGGACCATGCGGATACGCACCTTCCGCTCGACGAGCTGAGGAGGCTCTCCGATCGCATCACGTCGCTCCCCGAGGGATTCAAGCTCCATCCGACGGTGGCCCGCGTGATCGAGAGCCGCAAGCAGATGGCCGCCGGCAAGCTGCCCGTCGACTGGGGCATGGCGGAGACGCTGGCGTACGCCTCGCTCCTTTCCAACGGCTACGACGTTCGCCTGTCGGGACAGGATTCGGGGCGCGGCACTTTCGCCCACCGCCACGCCGTGCTCCACGACCAGGATCGCGAGCGCTGGGACCAGGGAAGCTACACGCCGCTGCAGCACGTCTCCAAGGACCAGGGCGACTTCGTCGTCATCGATTCGGTCCTTTCCGAGGAGGCAGTGCTCGGCTTCGAGTACGGCTTCTCCAGCGCCGAGCCGAACGCGCTCGTCATCTGGGAGGCTCAGTTCGGCGATTTCGCGAACGGCGCGCAGGTCGTGATGGACCAGTTCATCAGCTCCGGCGAGACGAAGTGGGGCCGGGTCTGCGGCCTGGTGCAGTTCCTGCCGCACGGCTACGAAGGCCAGGGCCCCGAGCATTCGTCGGCGCGGCTCGAGCGCTATCTCCAGCTCTGCGCCGAGCACAACATGCAGGTGTGCGTGCCGAGCAACGCCGCGCAGATCTTCCACCTGCTTCGCAGGCAGATGCTGCGGCCGTTCCGCAAGCCGCTCGTCGTCATGACGCCGAAGTCGCTGCTGCGCAAGAAGGAAGCTTCCTGCCCGATCGAGGAGCTCGCGAAAGGGTCCTTCCAGACGGTGATCCCGGACACCATGACCGTCCCGGAGAAAGAGGTGAAGCGGGTCGTCGCGTGCTGCGGCAAGGTGTACTACGACCTCGTCTTCAAGCGCACGGAGCTGCAGCGCAGCGACACGGCGATCATCCGCGTCGAGCAGCTCTACCCGTTTCCGCACAAGCAGTTCCAGGCCGAGGTGCGCAAGTACCCGAACGCTTCCGAGGTGGTCTGGTGCCAGGAGGAGCCGCAGAACCAGGGTGCCTGGTACCAGGTCGGGCACTATCTGCGCGAGAACATGCGCGAAGACCAGAAGCTTTACTATTCGGGGCGCCCGGCTTCGGCGGCTTCTGCCGGCGGCTACATGGCGCGGCACAACGAAAGGCAGAAAACGCTCGTCGAGCAGGCCTTCGGAAAATTCAAGTAGGTTTTTTAACCCGGCGCGTTACGCGCCAGGCCTTCGTCAACCCGGCGGAAGCTCAGCCGAAACCGGGGAAGAGCCTAAACGGGAGATGCGATGGCGATCATCGACGTGAAGGTCCCTCAGCTTTCCGAGTCCGTCTCGGAGGCGACCTTGCTGGACTGGCACAAGAAGGAAGGCGAGGCGGTCCGGCGCGACGAGAATCTCATAGACATCGAGACCGACAAGGTCGTGCTCGAGCTTCCCGCTCCAGCCGATGGGGTCTTGATAAAGATTTTGAGAAAAGCGAAAGACGCCGTCGGTTCCGGCGACGTCATCGCGCAGATCGACACTGAAGCGAAGGCCGGCGCGCCTTCGCCTTCGGTTTCTCAACCGAAAGATTCGTCTCAAGAGAAGAAAGCGACCGCGGCCGCCGTGATGCCCGCCGCACAGAAGATCGCGGCAGAGAAGGGTATCGACCCATCGAAGATCCAGGGCACCGGCAAGGACGGCCGGGTTACGAAGGGCGATGTCCTCGGAAAGAAGCCCGAAGCGCCGCGAGCACCGCTCCCCCAGGCTATGCCGCCCATCAACGTCGACCAGCTGACCAAGGGCCGGCCCGAGCAGCGCGTGCCGATGTCGCGCCTTCGCCAGCGCGTCGCCGAGCGGCTCGTCATGGCCCAGGCCACCGCCGCCATCCTCACGACCTTCAACGAGGTGAACATGGCGCCGGTCATGGAGATGCGCAAGAAGTACCAGGAGCGCTTCGAGAAGGAGCACGGCACGCGCCTGGGCTTCATGTCGTTCTTCGTCAAGGCTGCGGTGCATGCGCTGAAGCGCTTTCCGGTCGTCAACGCCTCGATCGACGGCAATGACATCGTCTATCACGGCTACTTCGACATCGGCGTGGCGGTGGGCAGCCCCCGGGGGCTCGTCGTCCCCATCCTGCGCGACGCGGACCGGATGAGCTTTGCCGAGATCGAGAAGACCATCGGCGATTTCGGCAAGCGCGCCCAGGACGGCAAGCTCGGCATCGAGGAGCTCACCGGCGGGACGTTCTCCATCTCGAACGGCGGCGTCTTCGGCTCGATGCTCTCCACCCCGATCCTCAACCCGCCGCAATCCGCCATCCTCGGCGTGCACGCGACGAAGGACCGAGCGGTCGTCGAGAACGGCCAGGTGGTGGTGCGGCCCATGAACTACCTCGCGCTCTCGTACGACCACAGGATCATCGACGGACGAGAAGCCGTTTTATTTCTAGTGAGCATCAAGGAAGCATTGGAGGATCCGGCTCGCCTCATCCTGGAGATCTGACGTGGACTCCTTCGATGTCGTGGTGATCGGCGGCGGCCCCGGCGGCTACATCGCCGCCATCCGCGCGGCGCAGCTCGGCCTTAAGACGGCGTGCATCGACGAATGGAAGGGCGCGGACGGCAGGCCCGCGCTCGGGGGCACCTGCACGAACGTCGGCTGCATTCCGTCGAAGGCGCTCCTCCAGTCCTCGGAAAACTTCGAGCTTGCCGGGCACGGGTTTGCCGAGCACGGGATCAAGGTGAAGGGGCTCGAGCTCGACCTGAGGCAGATGCTCTCGCGCAAGGACAAGGTCGTGAAAGCGAGCAACGACGGCGTCCTCTATCTCTTCAAGAAGAACAAGGTCGCCTTCTTCCACGGCCGGGGCAGTTTTGGGAAATCACCCTCTGAAGTAACGGCGGGCGGGGAGACCCTCAATGCAAAAAACATCATCGTGGCCACGGGCTCCAGCGCGAGGGCGCTGCCCGGCGCGCCCTTCGACGAAAAACTGATCCTCAGCAACGCCGGCGCATTGGCGATGCTGGACGTGCCGAAGCGCCTGGGAATCATCGGCGCGGGCGTGATTGGCCTGGAAATGGGAAGCGTGTGGCGCCGTTTAGGCGCTCAAGTGACGATCCTGGAGGCGCTTCCGGCTTTCCTTGGAGCTGCGGACGAAGCGCTCGCCAAGGAGGCGGCCAAGGTCTTCGCCAAGCAAGGCCTCCAGATTGAGCTGGGCGTGAAGATCGCGAAAGTCGAATCAAAGAAAACCGTTAAGGTTCAATATGCTGCGGCCGATAGCTCAAGTCGGTCCGCAGAGTTCGACAAGCTCATCGTATCCATCGGGCGCGTGCCGAATACCGAAGGCCTGAATGCTGCCGGCGTGGGCCTCAAGCTCGACGAGCGGGGCTTCATCGCCGTGGACGGCGACTGCCGGACGAGCTTGCCGAACGTCTGGGCGATCGGCGACGTGGTGCGCGGCCCGATGCTCGCCCACAAGGCCGAGGAGGAGGGGGTCGCCGTGGCCGAGCGCATCGCCGGGCAGAAGCCGCACGTGGACTTCAACCTCGTGCCCTGGGTCATCTACACGACGCCCGAAATCGCCTGGGTCGGGAAGACCGAGCAACAGGTCAAGGCGGAAGGCACGGACTACCGCACCGGCACGTTCCCTTTCATGGCAAACGCCAGGGCGAGGGCGCTCGGCGACACGACCGGCTTCGTGAAATTCATCTCGAGAAAAGACACCGACGAAATCCTCGGCGTGCACATCGTCGGTCCCTACGCGGGAGAGCTGATCGCCGAGGCGGCGGTCGCAATGGCCTTCCGCGCCTCGAGCGAGGACATCGGCATGATCTGCCACGCCCATCCGTCGCTTTCGGAGGCGATGAAGGACGCGGCCCTTGCAGTGGACAAGCGCGCCCTGAACATTTGATGGCGCCTGGCCAGCCGCCGGACGTCCGCACCCTCTACCAGGAGCACCTCGCCCGGCGCGGCTTCGTCGCCGACCCCTCGCAGGAGCGCGCCGTCGAGCGCCTGCAGCGCCTGTACGAGGAATGGACGCAATACAAGAAGAAGCGTGCGAACGCGGTCGCGCGGCTGCTGGTGCACCCGCCGCTGCCCAAAGGGGTCTACCTGTGGGGGCCGGTGGGCCGGGGAAAGAGCTTCCTCATGGACAGCTTCTTCCTCGTGGTGCCGGTGGTGCGAAAGCGCCGCGTGCATTTCCACCACTTCATGCGCGAGATCCACCGCGAGCTCGACGCGCTCAAGGGCGCCGAGGATCCGCTCGCCGAGGCTGCGGAGCGGACCGCCCGCCGCTACCGCCTCGTGTGCTTCGACGAATTCCACGTCTCGGACATCGCCGATGCCATGATCCTGGGCCGCTTCCTCGAGCAGGCCATGGACCGGGGCGTGGAATTCGTGATGACTTCCAACTATCCGCCCGACGAGCTCTATCCGAACGGTCTGCAGCGCGATCGCTTCCTGCCGGCCATCCGCCTGCTCAAGGAGCGGCTCGACGTGGTCGAGGTGGACAACGGGACGGACTATCGCCGGCTCAAGATGGAGCGGCTCAAGGTCTATCACGTCGGCCCGGGCGGCGACGACGTGTTAAACGGCATTTTCGAGCAGCTCAAGGACGTGGAGGAGGAGCGCCATCCGCTCGACGTGGAAGGCCGCGAGATTCCCTACCGCAAGCGCGCCGGGGGCCTCGTCTGGTTCGATTTCGCGGCGCTCTGCGGCGGCCCTCGCTCCTATGCCGACTACGTCGATCTTGCGCGGCGCTTTCACACGGTGATCCTCTCCGGGCTGCCGAGGCTCGAACCAAAGGATGCCGACGCGGCCCGGCGCTTCACTTGGCTGGTCGATGTGTTTTACGATGACCGGGTCAAGCTGGTCGTTTCGGCCGAGGCCCCGCCAGAGGGCCTGTTCCCCGCGGGGGACAACAGCGCCGAATTCCAGCGCACGGTGAGCCGCCTGCACGAGATGCAGTCGGCCGCCTACCTGAGAAGCGAACGGAGGAGACGCGGTGGACAGGACGCCGGAGAGGTTCAGGGCCTTCAGGCTCACGGAGGCCGATAAGAAGATCCGCGCCGAGTTCGTCGAGATGGGCCTCGACGGGCTCGATCCGGGCGAAGTGACGGTGCGGGTCGCGTATTCCGACGTCAACTACAAGGACGCGCTCGCGGCGACCGGGAAGGGCCGGATCCTGCGCCGGACCTCGTGCGTGGGCGGGATCGATTTCTCCGGCACCGTCGTTTCATCGACCGACGGGCGGTTTGCGAAGGGCGATGCCGTCCTCGGCGTCGGCTTCGACCTCGGGGTCTCCCACCACGGCGGCTATGCCGAATATGCTCGCGTGCCGGCGGACTGGCTCGTCAAGCTGCCGCCGGGCATGACGCTCTGGGATGCGATGGCGTTCGGCACCGCAGGCTTCACCGCCGGAATCGCCATCGTTCGAATGGAGCAGAACGGCCTGAAACCGGCGAACGGGCCGGTGGTGGTGAGCGGGGCGACCGGCGGCGTCGGCGCCATCGCGATCTCGTCCCTCGCGAATCTCGGCTACCACGTGGTGGCGCTCACCGGGAAGGCTGCCGAGGCGCAGTGGCTGAAGGGCATCGGCGCCGCAGAGGTCAAGCTCAGGAACGAGATCGACTTCACGAAGATCAAGCCGCTGGACAAGGCGACGTGGGCGGGCGCCGTCGACAACCTGGGCGGCGACGTTCTCGCCTGGATGGCGAGCACGATGAAGGTGAACGGCGTCATCGCGTCCATCGGCCTCGCCGCGAACCATACGCTCAATACCACCGTGATGCCCTTCATCCTGCGAGGCGCGTCGCTTCTCGGCATCAACTCCACCGATTCCCCTTCGCCGGAGCTGCGCCTCGAGGTCTGGCGGCGCCTTGCCTCGGACCTGAGGCCGAAGAAGCTGAAGGAGATGGTCGAGACCATTCCGTTCGACCGGCTTCCAAGCGTCTTCGACCGCTTCATCCATTCGCAGGTGCGCGGGCGAATCGTCGTGGACCTGGCGGGCTGACGAGGCGCGCGCACCCATGGCGGCAGGGAGCGACATTCCCGAGAAGAAGGTCCTGATCGTCGACGACTCCAAGTTCGTCCGCACGACCTTCAACCGCATCCTGAGCACCGCTTTTGCCGTGCGCGAGGTCGCGAACGGGGAGGATGGCTGGCAGGCGATCGAGAGCGATCCGTCGATCGTGATGGTGGTCTCCGACATCGACATGCCGAAGCTCGACGGCTTCGGCCTGCTCGAGCGCGTGCGCGGCGCCAAGGACGAGCGCATCAAGAAGCTGCCGATCATCATCATCTCCGGCAACCAGAACGAGGCGGCGAAGAAGCGCGCGCGAGAGATGGGCGCGAACGACTTCGTCGCGAAGGAGGCCGACGCGCCGGAAGTGCTCTCGCGCATCGACAACATCCTCAAGCTCGTCAAGGCGACGAACGACCTCGAGCAGAACCAGCAGGTGATCGAGCAGACGGCGACCCACGACC
>JAFAGU010000150.1 GCA_019237595.1 Betaproteobacteria bacterium
GCCATCGAGCGACTTTTTGAGGGTGTTCACCGTCGCGCCGGCGCCCGAGACATCCAGGGAGACGTTGCCCTTGCCCTCGAGCCGGTCCTGGTGCGCGGCGTCGCGCAGCAGCGGCCCGATCGATACGCCGGTCATCGCCTCCTTGAGCGATACATGGTTGCCGCTCGCCTGGAGGCCGAGCACGCCGTTGAGCGAGCCATCGTAGAGGTTCGCCGAGTGCGGGGCCACGTCGAGCCGCCCGTTCGCCGCCTTGATCTCCGCCTTCAGGTTCGCGAGCTTCACGCCCTTCGCCTGCAGCGCGCCGATCGCGATCCGCCCGCTCGCGTTGAGGTCCTTGATCGGCGAGAGGTCGATGGGCGAATCCTCTTCCTGCTTCTTCTCTTCGCCCTTCGCCTCCTTTCCGGAGGGCGCGGGCGCCGGGGAGGACTTGCCCTTATCGGGGAAATACTGGTCGAGGTTCAGCTTGTCGACGCTCACGTCGAATTGGTAAGACGGCGGCGAGAACTTGGCGAGCCCGAGCTTCGCCTGAATGCTCGACTCGTCGAATTTCGAGCTGAGGTCTGCGCTCGCGGTTTGCTTTTCCAGGTCGGCCTTCACGCTCCCGCTCAAGGGCACCTTGAATGCGCGCGGCATGTCGGCGCCGCTCACCGAGAGCTCGGCGTTCAGCGACGGAATCGTCAGCGCCTTCGCCGAGCCCTCGACGCCGGCAATCTTGAGGCTCGCCTGGATGCTGCGCGGGCCCTTCAGCGACACTTCCGCGCTCACCGCCTCTCCCGAGGCCTTGTCGGGCGTGATGTCCACCCTCGGCGCCGAGAGCTTGGCTTCCAGCGCATTCTTGTCGACCGTCCCCTGCGCCGAGCCGGCGAGCCGCGCGAGCTTGTAGACCTTGCCCGGCAGATCGACGTCGTAGTCCCCGCCGAGCGCGATCTTCAGGTCCAGCGCGGGATTCTTGCCGAGGACGGCAGCGGAGAGCTCGAGCTTTCCGCTCGCCTTTTCCGCCACCCTTCCCGTCGAGAGCTTGAGGTCGTCGACTTCGAGCTCCTTTCCCGTCGAGAGGTCCGTGTAGGACAAGGAAGAGCGGTCGATCGCTACGCCGGCGAGGTCGAAATCGACCTTCCCTTTTCCTTCGCCCGGCGAGGGCGACGGCGCCTTCTTGTCGGCAGGAGGCTTGCCCTCCTTGGCTTGCAGCAGGTCATCGAAGTTGAACTTGCCGTCCTTGCCCTTGACGACGCGCGCCTTCAGGCCCGAGACCCGCACCTTGTCGACGATGACCTGGCCATGCAGGAGCGGCATGACCGCCACGGAGGCGTGGGCGGATTCGAGCGCGACGAACGCCTGGTCGGATTTCGCCTCCGAGAGCGACACCTTGCCAATGTCGGCGCCGAGGCTGGGAAAGAAGGCGACCTTCAGGTCGCCCTCCAGCCTGAGCGCCCGGCCGGTCTTCTCCTTCACCGCCGCCTCGATCTGCGGCTTGTACTTGTTGGGATCGAAGCTCATTGCGAATACCACGGCGCCCACGACGGCGAGCAGGACGACGAGCCCTACGGCAAAGGCGGCAACCTTGAGGATTTTCATAGGCGCGTCAGCGACTTGGGGAGAGAAGAATGTTTCGCATCCCCCGCTTTTTACGCCTTGAAAGCCGCGCTGGCCACCCCCAAGTCATTGAGATGCACGAGGAAAACCTGGAAGCCCCTGGCCAGCGGGGGGACGCGGCCAACCCGTCGGCCGGGGAGCGCTCCCTCGAGGAGCTCCTTTCCGAGGCGCAGGCCAAGATCGAGCAGCAGCGCGACGCGATGCTTCGCGCCGTTGCGGAGGCCGAGAACGCGCGAAAACGCATCCAGGCCGAGGCCGCCAGCAGCCAGAAATATGCGCTCGAGCGGTTCGCGCAGGCGCTGCTGCCCGTCGTAGACAGCCTCGAGGCGGCGCTTGCGGCCGCGGGCGATGCACCGGCAGCCACCCGCGACGGGATCGAGATCACCCTGCGGCAGATGCGGGCGGCGTTCGAGAAATTCCATCTTTCTGCGATCGCGCCGGCGGCAGGGCAGCGTTTCGATCCCCACCGGCACCAGGCGATGGCCACGGTTCCGTCGGATGGGGAGCCGAACCAGGTGGTCGCGACGCTGCAAAAAGGTTACGCGCT
This sequence comes from Betaproteobacteria bacterium, assembly GCA_019237595.1. GTDB lineage: Bacteria > Pseudomonadota > Gammaproteobacteria > Burkholderiales > SG8-39 > SCGC-AG-212-J23. The sequence goes on from JAFAGU010000150.1 coordinate 2,141, forward strand.
CCACGACCGCATCCTCCGTCCGGCCCTCGTTACGGTGACCGCCGCGGCAGTTGAAAAGCAGGCGCGAAACCCCATCTCTGACACAGACTTAGACTAGAAATCCGAGGCAATCACATGGCTAAGACCATCGGCATCGACCTGGGTACGACGAACTCCTGCGTGGCCATCATGGAGGGCGGCAAGGCCAAGGTCATCGAAAACTCCGAAGGCGCGCGCACCACGCCCTCGGTCGTCGCGTATACGGACGACGGGGAGATCCTGGTCGGCGCTCCGGCCAAGCGCCAGGCCGTCACCAACGCCAAGAACACCGTCTACGCGGTGAAGCGCCTTATCGGCCGGCGCTTCGAGGACGGCGAGGTGCAAAAGGCGCTCAAGCTCTCTCCCTTCAAGATCATTCGCGCCGATAACGGCGACGCCTGGGTCGAGGTGCGCGGCAAGAAGATCGCGCCCCAGCAGGTGTCGGCCGAAGTGCTGCGCAAGATGAAGAAGACCGCCGAGGACTACCTCGGCGAGACGGTCACCGAGGCGGTCATCACCGTCCCGGCCTACTTCAACGACTCGCAGCGCCAGGCCACGAAGGACGCCGGCCGCATTGCGGGCCTGGAGGTGAAGCGGATCATCAACGAGCCCACTGCTGCCGCGCTCGCCTTCGGGCTCGACAAGGCGGCGAAGAAGGACTCGAAGATCGCGGTATACGACCTGGGCGGCGGCACCTTCGACATCTCCATCATCGAGATCGCCGACGTCGAGGGCGAGAAGCAGTTCGAGGTGCTCGCCACCAACGGCGATACGTTCCTCGGCGGCGAGGACTTCGACCAGCGCCTGATCGACTACGTCGTCACCGAGTTCAAGAAGGAACAGGGCGTGGACCTCTCGAAGGACGTGCTCGCGCTGCAGCGCCTCAAGGAGTCGGCGGAGAAGGCGAAGATCGAGCTCTCGTCCTCGCAGCAGACCGAGCTCAACCTGCCCTACATCACGGACGACCAGTCCGGGCCGAAGCACCTGACGATGAAGATTACCCGCGCCAAGTTCGAGTCGCTGGTGATGGACCTCATCGACAAGACCATCGAGCCCTGCCGCATCGCCATCAAGGACGCGGGCGTCAAGGTCTCCGAGATCGACGACGTGATCCTCGTCGGCGGCCAGACGCGCATGCCCAAGGTGGTCGAGAAAGTGCGTGAGTTCTTCGGCAAGGAGCCGAGGAAGGACGTCAACCCGGACGAGGCGGTGGCCATCGGCGCCGCGGTGCAGGCGGGCGTGCTCCAGGGCGACGTGAAGGACGTCCTGCTCCTCGACGTGACCCCGCTTTCGCTCGGCATCGAGACCCTCGGCGGCGTGATGACGAAGCTCATCAACAAGAACACCACGATCCCGACCAAGGCGACGCAGGTGTTCTCGACCGCGGACGACAACCAGAGCGCGGTGACCATCCACGTGCTCCAGGGCGAGCGCGACATGGCGGCGGGCAACAAGTCGCTCGGCCAGTTCAACCTCACCGACATTCCGCCGGCGCCGCGAGGTATGCCGCAGATCGAGGTCACGTTCGACATCGACGCGAACGGCATCCTCCACGTCACGGCCAAGGACAAGGCAACCGGCAAGGAGAACAAGATCAAGATCCAGGCGAGCTCGGGCCTGAACGAGGCCGAGATCCAGCGCATGGTGAAGGACGCCGAAGCGCACGCCGAGGAGGACCGCAAGGCGCTCGAGCTCGTCAACGCGCGGAATGGCCTCGAGGCGCTGGTACACTCCATCCGCAAGTCGCTCGCCGACTACGCCGACAAGCTGGAAGCCGGCGAGAAGGAGCGGATCGAGACGGCCCTCAAGGACGCCGAGGGCGCCCTGAAGTCCGACGACAAGGCCGATATCGATGCGAAAGCGCAGGCGCTCTCGCAGGCGGCCCAGAAGCTCGGCGAGAGAATGTATGCCGATGCGCAGGCGAAGGCCGGCGCTGGCGCGCAGGCCGCAGGCGCCGCGCCTGCGGGCGAGCAGCCCAAGAAGGACGACGGCAACGTGGTGGACGCGGAGTTCACCGAGGTCAAGGACAAGAAGACGGGATGAATAATTGGCAAAGCGCGACTACTACGAGGTCCTCGGCGTAAACCGCGACGCGTCGGAGGAGGACCTCAAGAAGGCCTACCGGCGCCTTGCCATGAAGTGGCACCCGGACCGCAATCCGGACAACCCGAAGGCGGAGGAGCACTTCAAGGAGGCCAAGGAGGCCTACGAGGTGCTCTCCGATGCCGCCAAGCGTTCCGCGTACGACCAGTTCGGCCATGCCGGCGTGGACCCGCACGCAGGCGCGGCGGCGGGCGCGGGCATGGGCGGCTTCGGCGACATCTTTAGCGACATCTTCGGGGAGATCTTCGGCGGCGGCGCGCGCGGCGCCCGCTCGACTGTCTTCCGCGGCGCCGACCTTCGCTACAACCTGGAAATCACCCTCGAGCAGGCGGCCCACGGCTTCGAGACCAAGATCCGCATTCCCGGCGTCTCGGCCTGCGAGACCTGCAAGGGTACGGGCGCGAAGCCCGGTAGCCAGCCCCAGACCTGCCCATCGTGCCGCGGCGCGGGCCAGATCCGCGTCTCCCAAGGGCCCTTCTCCATCGCCCAGACGTGCCCGCGCTGCCACGGCAGCGGGAGCGTCATTCCCAATCCTTGCGGGACGTGCAACGGCACCGGGCGCGTGAAGCTCCACAAGACGCTCGCCGTGCGCATCCCCGCGGGCGTCGACGAGGGCGACCGCGTGCGGCTCTCCGGCGAAGGCGAGCCCGGCGTGAACGGCGGCCCGCCGGGAGACCTCTACGTCCAGGTCCACATCAAGCCGCACACCGTCTTCCAGCGTGACCACGACGACCTGCATTGCGAGATGCCGATCTCCTTCACCACGGCGGCGCTCGGCGGCGAGATCGAAATCCCCACGCTAGACGGCTCGGCGCGCATCCGCGTGCCCGCCGAGACGCAGAGCGGCAAGACCTTCCGCCTGAAGGCGAAGGGCATCAAGGGCGTGCGAAGCCAGCTCCCGGGCGACCTCTTCTGCCACGTGGTGGTGGAGACGCCGGTGCAGCTCACCCAGCGCCAGCGCGAGCTCCTGCGGGAATTCGAGGCGATCAGCAACGAGGACAGCGCGCGGCACAACCCGCGCGCCAAGTCCTGGCTCGACAAGGTGAAGGAGTTCTTCGAGGGCTAGCGGTCAGCCGCTCTTGCGCGGCCAGGGAGCGGGGCGGCCGATCAGGTTGCCCTGGTAGCCGGCGAAGCCGAGGGCGCCGAGCGACTGGAAGGTCTCGTCGTCTTCCACCATCTGCGCGATGACGGGAATGTCGAGCTGCCTTGCCGCGCGGATGAGTGATTCGGCGAAGAAGCGGGCGCCGGGGTCGCTCACGATGCGCGGCGTGTGGGCGCCTGCGAGCTTGATGTAGACCGGCTTCAGGCGCGGCACCAGCGCCAGGCTGTCGCGGTGCACGCCAAAGTTGTCCATCGCGAATCCGGCGCCCGCGCGGGTGACCGCAGCGGCGAACGCCGCGGCCGCAGCCTCGTTCTTGACCACGCCGTGCTCCGCGATCTCGAAGACCAGGCGCGAGGCGAGCTCGCGCTCCGGCCGCAGCAGTCCGACGAGCCAGTCCAGGAACCCCGGTTGCTCGGCGGAGTACATCGAGACGTTGATGCTGAGGTTGTCCTCGCGTCCCCTCGCCTGCTCGAGGACGCGCTCGATGACCCCTCGATCGAGCTCCTGGACGAGGCCGTGCGCCGCGACGATCGGCATGAACTCGCCCGCGGCCATCTCCCGGCCGGCGGCATCGCGGAGCCGCGCCATGATTTCCGTGTGCAGCGCACGATGATCGCTCATGCGGTAGGCCATTTGCCCGGCGAGCAGAAGCCGCCGCGCGGCGAGCGCCTCGCGCACGGTGGTCACGGGGTCCGCCTGCCCGCTCGCCTCGGCCGCCGCCTTGGCGAGCAGTACGCCGTCCGGCGCCTCGCGCGCCTGGACAAGTGTTTCCTCCGCCGCGCGCACAAGCGAGCGCAGGGTCGACGCAGTGCCGCGCGCCTCCACGGCACCGCAATAGATGCGGTCGGCGCGGTCCACGCCGTACTCCTTGATCGTCACGCCCGCCTGCCGGCGCATGGCCGCGAGCTTCTCGAGCGCCGCCTCGCCGCGCATCTGCGGCAGCGCGACGATCGTCAGCGAGCCCGTCCATCGGCCCGTGAACCCTCCAGCCTGCCGGGCGAGGTCCTCGATGCGCCGATAGACGATCCGCAGCAGCTCGTCGCAGCGCTCGGCTCCCAGCTGCTTGTTGAGCGGCCCGAGGTCGGCGAACTCGATGAGGACGAGCACGCCGCTGAACGCCTGGTTCTCGCCTTCGTAGGCGCTCTCGAAGCGCGCGGCGAACCCTCGCCCGTTCAGCATTCCGGTCATCGGGTCCTGGTAGGCCGCCGCCTGCAGCGACTCGGCGCGGCGGGTCTCCGCCTCGATCACCTCGTTCACCTTGCGCGAGAGCTGGTTCATCGCCTCGACGACCCGGGCAAGCTCGCGGGTGCGCGGGCGAATCGCGAGGGTGACGAAGCTTCGCGCGGAGATCGCCTGGGCGGCCGATTCCACCGCGGCGAGCGGGCGAAGGACGCTGCGCAGGAAGAAATGCAGCGCGACCATCGCGCCGGCATAGATGAGCACCATATAAAGGACGGTGTCGCGCGCCGTCGCCCAGAGCTGCTCGTAGGCAAACCGGGGGTGCACGGTGACCCGCACTTTCCCGAGCTGCCGCCAGCCCGAGGTGACGAGCGATTCGGCCGTGGGCGCGCTGAGGGGCAGCACTCGCACGAACCAGGAGGGATAGTTGCCTTCCTCCGCCCCGAGCCTCTTGTCGACCAACGGCTCGCCGTTCGGCGAGACATACTCGATGTGCTCGTAGTGCCCGCGATCGAACGCCGGATTGATGACCGTCTCCGCCATCGCGGCGTCCGCGGTTTCGAGCAGCGTGCCGAGGGAGAGGCCGAGCGAGGTTGCCGCATCCTGCGCGAGCGAGTCGAGCTGCTGCTGCAGGTGCGCCTGCGCGTTGCGCAGGTGGATCGCCTGCACGCCGACCAGCGCGGCCAGGAACACGATCGAGACGGCGATGGCGAGCTGCCGGCGGAGCGTCATGGCGCCCGTCCGCTCATGTACGCATCTCCTTGTCCAGGCGCTCGAGCAGGAGGTTCCAGTTGCGGATCTGCTTGGGCGAGCCGCTGCGGCCGCGCGCCTCGATCCACACCTCCTCGTCGTTGAAGCTGTAGACCGGGACGAGGTCGCGGCGCTGCGAGGCCGGCCGCACGCTCTCCTCCAGGTTGTCGAGCACGAGCGGCTCGGCATCCGGCTTCGGGTAGTAGGCGAGCACCATGTGCGCCTGGTTGAGCCGGATCGCCTTCACGTACGTCATGCGAAGGCGCGAGATCGGAACGCCGAGCTCCTTCAGCAGGAAGTACTTCGCGATGGTGAAGTCCTCGCAATCGCCGCCGTTGCTCGCCACCGATTCCGCCGGCGTAGCCCAGTAGTCCGCCTCGCCCCAGTGCGTCTGGTCGTCCACGAACTGGATGCGGTTGAGCGTACGGTTGACTTCCACCAGCAGCTCCGCCTCGGCACCGGGCGAGCCCTTGCGCTGGGCCGCGTAGCGCTTCCACGCTTCCAGCCTGCCGCGGGCGGGAGCGCCGAAGCGGCGGGAGTATTCGTCGATCAGGCGCTGCGATACGGCGCTCGTGAAGCCGCGCTCGTCGCCACGCGCCTGCGCCTGCAGGAGGCCGCCCTGCCATGGCGCCACGAGCGCCAGCAGGACGAGAAGCTGCGTCAGCGATCGCATGGCAGCCTGGGATCCGGCGCAGGCGCCGCTCAGACGCCCAGCGAGCGCCGCAGGTAGGCGATGGGCTTGCGCAGGAGGTAGTAGCCCAGCGCGACACGCCCGGAGTACACCTTGGCCGTTCCTCTCAGGCCGATGCGGGGAAGCCCCTGCCCCGGCAGCAGCTCGGCACGGATGACGTAGGCGAGCGCCCCGTCCGGCTGGGGAGTCGCCTCGTAGCTAGCGCGATCGATCTTCGCCTTGAGGGTGTGCAGCGGATCCACGTGCAGGAGGAGCTCCACGTCGCCCCCGCGCTCGAGCTCGATGGCGTCGTCCGGCGGGAGATACACCGTCACGTCGATGAGCGAAGGATCGGCGATCATCATGACCCGCTCGCCCACCTGGACCGGGCGGCCGCGCCAGTCGTCGGGACTCGAGAACACGGCCACGCCGCCCTGCGGCGCCGTGAGCCGGGAACGCCCGAGCACCTCGGTGAGGTATGTGACCTCCGCCGCCTTTTCCTGCACCCGCGCGTTGAGGACCTGGAGCTCGAGCCGGCTTGCTTCGTCGCTGAACGACTTGAACGTGGCGCGCTGAAGGTCCGCTCGGGCGACGTCGAGCGCCTTGGCCGCGAGCTCGAGCTTGTTCCGGAACGAGGTGTCGTCGAGCTCGGCGACCACCTCGTCCGCCTTCACGATCTGGTTCGGTTTCACCGTGATCTCGCGCACGACTGCGTCGAGAGGCGAGGTGACCGGGATCGGCCGGATGGGAGTGATCTCGGCCGGCGCGAGCGCGCTCAGCCGCACCGGAATCAACGCGGCGAGGACGAGGATGCCCGCGGCGATGCCCACCCGCTTCCACAGATCGCGCCGTTTGAGCAGGCGCTTCGCCCAGTGACGTTCGCTCCGCCACGCCCAAAGGCCATAGCCCGTGGAACGTGCGATCCACTCCGCCGCCGCCCGCTCCGCCTCGGTGAAGGGCGTCGCGCGGAAGAACATGATGCCGCCCAGCGCTGCCCCGTTGGGTCCACGCAGCGGGCAGTGAAGCAGATGCGCGGGCGTCCAGTCGTCGCCGTCGGAAACGACCGCCTCGGGCAGCTCGGCGGACGCCTTTTGCTGCGGCGTCTCGAACGGATCGGGCGTTATGCTCTGGATGAGCTCCACGAGCCACTGCTGGTAGGGACTGTCCACCGAAACGTCTGCGAGCCCGGAAGCGGCCGCGATCATCGGCCGGGAGAGGAAATCGACGCGCCACAGGACCGCCTGGTCGAAGCGCAGGACCTGAGAGCTGTCGTTCACTGCCCTGAACGCCACCTCGCGATTGGACTGCGCCGACTGGATGCGGCGCTCGAAGTCGAGCAGCGCCAGGGCCGGATGGGGGCTCACGCTCATGCGGTGGTCATTGTCTCGCGAAAGACCGGTCCGGCGGCTATTTGCCCGCCGGACGGTTGTCGAACTGCGCGATTCCCACCATGCCGGGAAGGAGACGTCCGTTGCCCTTCTCGATTCGCGCCTCGAGCTCGAGCTGCTGGCTCACGCCGTCGACACGCGAGTTCATCTTGGACACGCGGGCGCGGAAGCTCTGCCCCGTCTCCCGAACCTGGATGGTCAGCGGCATCCCGACGCGCAGCCAGGCCACCCACGCCGCCGGCACGAACATCTGCGCCTTGAGCGACGCCGGGTTCACGAGGTCTAGGAGCGGCTGGCCGACCTGGACGCTTTCGGCGGCCTTCACGCGAATGCGCGCCACGTTGCCCGAGAAAGGCGCATCCACCTTGCAATAGGCGAGCTGCGATTCGCGCAGCGCGAGCTGGCTCTTCGCCTTGTCGGCGGCGGCGGCGGCGACGGAAACCTCGAGCTCCCCCGCGGCGCCGAGCGCCTGGAGTCGCAGCCGCGCGAGGTGCGTCTCGCGCGCCGCGCGGTATTCCGCATCGGCGGTATCGAGCTGCGCCTGCTGCTCGGAGCAGTCGAACTCAAGGAGCCTCGCGCCCCTCTTGAACTGGTCGCCCAGCCCGATGTTGACGTCCTTGATGCGCCCGGCCATCTGCGCCGAGAGCACCGTCTCCTCGCCGGCCGCAATGAGCGCTGCGATCTCGCTTTCCTGCATCGCTTGCGCCGGCGCCTGCTTCGCTGCCGGGGAAACCGGGGCGGGCGTGGAAGCGGGCGCGCTTGGCGCCGACGGCGACCGCGCCGCCTGTCCGTTTTGCTTCTCCTGGCCGCGCACGGCCACCGCCACGGCAAGGGCGCCTAGCACCAAGCCGGCGATCAGGACGAGGCGCTTCATGGCTGCCCGCCCCCTGCACTGGCGAGTCCCGATGCTGGCTCGCCGAGCGTCGTATCGATCCGCAGCCGCACGGGTGCGCCTTCCTGCAGCGGATCCGTTTCCCCTTCCGGCATGAGCTCGCCGACCGCCGCGTGCATCGCCGGAGCGAGGGCGCGTGCCGCTCGCAGCGACGGGCGGGTGATCCGCACGGGCGAAAGATCCCCGATGACGCGGTAAGCGGCGCCTTCGCCGAGGATCCTCCACTGCTCGTCGTCGATCGGCTCGCTCAGAGTAGTCTTGAACTCCCGTTTGACCGGCGCGGGCGTCGCCGAGCGCGGCGAGGCGCTGACGCCGAGCGCCACGGTTCGGCGGCCATCCTGGGCCGGCTCGAGCGTAAGGGAGACGTCGAGAGTGACATCGGCCTGTGCCGGGTCGGCGGCTTTCATCTCGGCGCTATCGAGCACGCGCGCGATGCCCTCGCCGAGCAGCCCGGCTACGCGCGAATCGGCGCCCGCGATCTTGCCCACTGCGATCGCGGGCTTCTTCGCCGCGGGGCGCGCGGCAAAGCTGGCCCGCTCGAGCTCGCCGTACCGCGCCGAGACGAGCGAGGCGAGATCGGCCACGGCCTTGGCCTCGTCCTCGCGCGGGACCGCGTCGTAGCCGACGGAGTTGAAAAGGCGCGCGATGCTCGCCTGGACGTTGGCGAAGGCAAGGTCGCGGTTGATGTGGCTCGCCATGGCTCGCGCCCTTGTCCTGATCAACTCGAGCTCAGTGTCAATGCCGACCTTCTCGCTCGAAGCGAGGTATTGCACGATAAGATCGTCGTCGCGCGACGCCTCGTCCCAGATCAAGAATTCGTCCGCTACGAGCGTATAGCGGATCGCGGCGACGCGGGTCTGCGTGAGGATCGCCATTGCCATCGCCTGTCGCCGTGCGTCGTCGGCTCTACGCTGCGCCTCGTCGGCGCGATGAAGTGCAGGCACGGAAAAGGCCTTCACCAGGTTGAATGCCACGCTGAGCCCGGCTTGCGTCCAGCTGTTGTTGACCAGAAAGCGGTTGGAGTCATACTGCCGCGAGAAATCGAGTCCAAGGCCCGGCAAGAGTGCTACGAGCGATTTCCTCGCCTCGTCGGCGGAGATTCGCGCCTTGTAGCCTTCTTCGGCCATTTCCGGTCTCGAGCGCAAGGCGACGTCGTCGAGCAGCTCCAAATTCGCGGTGAGGTCGAGCACCTCGCGCCTATCAGTGGCCGGAGACGCGATGCGCAGCTCGCCCGCAACAGGGGCATTGATGAGCCCCGCAAGCTCGATCTTTGCTTGCGCAAGATCCTGGCGGCGGAAGGCAATCTGCTGGCCAAGGTCCAGAAGCGCGCGGCGCAGGGTAGCGACTTGCACAGGCGGAAGAAGCTTCCGCGCCTCGATGTAACGAGTCCTCTCGATCGCGTGCTCGATTTCGCCTAGCAATCGATCCGCTTCGGGAAGCAGCCGCTCCGCGGCCTCTGCACGCCACCAGGCTACGCGCACGTCGTGCATCAGCATCTGCACGGCCTTGCGACGGTGTTCCTCAGCGATCAGTTTCTGGTCGGCGAGCTGCCGGGCGCGAAAGTAACTTACGCCAAAATCGAGGATGTTCCAGGTAAACCCGATGCTCGCTGTGGAATGGCTGCGCTCGACGGCGGCTGTCGGAGTCGTCGCGAGCGTACCCTGCGGAGTGAAGCCAAAGCCGAAAGCATCATTGTTACGCGTTGTGTACCCGGCGTTGCCAACGACCTTGGGGAGAAGGTCGAACTGTGCGACGTCCAATTGCGCAGCAGCCGCAGCCTCTTCCATTTGCCTCTGGCGATATTCCGCCTGGTATTTGAGGGCCCGGGCCGTCGCCTCGGCAAGCGTGATCGGATGGTCGATCGGTTCCTGTCCTTCGAATAGGGCCTTCTTCGCCTCGGAGCCCAAGCGCGTACGCTCGGCCTCGTCGAACGGCCGGGTCGTCACCGCGCAGCCGGCGAGCAAAAAGCCCAGCACGGCGGCAAGTGCCATCGTCTTCCACCCGGCCCAGCCGTACCGGTACCCCGGACCCCGCATATTTCTCTTTTTGGCACGCCGCTTTACGAGCGGCTTCTCGCACCCATTCTAGCTGGAGCGGGCGAAACCTGCTCTAGCGCCGCGTCGGGCCCTTGGGGACGTCGGCGCGGGCGATCTTGTCGAGCAGCGGATCGCGCGAGGCCTTCGCGGCGCGCAGCTGCTCGCTGAAGGAGGCAGCCGGCTCTTTCTGGGCCTTTCCGCCACCGCTCGCGCCGGGCTTGGAGGCAGGACGGCCATCGTTCTGGCGACCCTCGAGGCGAGCCTTCTCGGCTTCCTTCTTGTCGACGTCGAGGCCCAGGACCGCGTCGGCGGAGCTCGGGTCGGGCACGCGCCCGGAGCGCAGGTCCTCGACCAGCAGCACGAACTTGGTGTGCGCTTCTCGCCCTTCGGTGTCTCGCGCGATGACCTCGATCTCGAGCGAGCCCTGCAGGCCTTCGGGCGGATGGCCCGCGAATATCCCCCTCACGCCTTCGAAGCTCAGCCATGATGGGAGCACGGTGCCGTCCGCCATGCGAGCTTCGAGGTGGACGATCGCCGCCGGATCGGTGTGTGCGAACGCGTCCTCCGGAACGCGCAGTGTGCCGGTATCTTCCCCGGTGAGCTGCATGTTCGGAATGCCGTGGAAGACGAATAGGCGATGTCCGCCAAGTGCCGGCCCCGAGCCCGCCGCGGCCTGCAGCACGGCTTCCGCGGACGAGAGCCGTGCGACCGGGAAGCCGAGCAGATCGGATGGACCCGCCGCAGTCGCCGGGAGAGCGTTCAGGTCCGGCATCGTGGGTGCGCTGAAGGTCGCCGCAGACTGGGATGGAACACCGGCTTGGCCCTTCAGGTCTGCCGCCGGAACGGTATTGTCGACGGGCAGCTTGAGGCTGATGGAATCTCCTCCCGGCTGCGGTACGGAAGATACTTCGGCACCACTGGAGGACTGCCCGGACGTGGAGGTCCTGATGCTCGACGTGCCGCCACTTGCTTGCGGAGGCAGAGTGACGGGTCCGTTGATGGTCACCTGGCCGGCGTCGGCTGAGCTAGTCGAGCGGCCGAGCGAGTCGGTGGCGCGTGCCGCGATGACATAGCTGCCGGGAATGAGGCTCTGTCCAGCAACGCCGAGATTCAACATCCAATGGTTGCCCGAAGTCGTCAGGGCAGGACTCGAGCCGAGGACATAGGTGACACCATCAACCGTCACCGAAAGCCCTGCCGTATGCGCAGCATCAAAGCTTCCTGTGATAGTCGGCTCGGGATCGGTCGTCGTAAGGGCATCGGCAACCGGCGCACCCGGAACGTCCGGGAGCACCGCTACGGTCGAGGTGAGCGCGAGAAGGCTCGAATTCGCAT
>JAFAGU010000147.1 GCA_019237595.1 Betaproteobacteria bacterium
GATCGACGAACGCGCGCTCGACCTTGTCCTCGGTACGGAAGCGCTGGTTGGTTTTCGTTCCGGCCTCGATGTCCTTCATCTCGACCTGCATGAACGCGCCGCCGCGCCCGCCGACGTGCACGTGGTAGGACTTGAGCACGCGCCACACGCGCTTGTCCCATTCGAGGAGGTTGCCGGGACGGATCTCGACCGCTTCGACCTTTGCCATGAACGTTTTCCGCTGCCGTGAAAAAGGGCGAGATTCTACACGTTTTATAATGACTTAACGTGGCGTTCGACCCCAAAGGTTTCATCGCCGGGCTGCCCAGCCTTCCCGGCGTCTACCGCATGCTCGGCAACGACGGAGAAGCGCTCTACGTCGGCAAGGCGCGCGACCTGAAGAAGCGCGTCGCGTCCTACTTCCAGAAGACGCAGCCCAGCCCGCGCATCCAGATGATGGTCTCGCAAGTGGCCTCGATCGAAGTCACCGCCACGCGCTCGGAAGGCGAGGCGCTGCTCCTCGAGAACAACTTCATCAAAAGCCTCGCGCCGCGCTACAACATCCTCTTCCGCGATGACAAGTCGTATCCTTATCTCGCGATCACTGGCCACCGCTTCCCGCGCCTGGGCTTCCATCGCGGCGCCAAGGACAGGCAGAACCGCTACTTCGGGCCCTTTCCCCATGCCTATGCGGTGCGCGAAAGCATCCAGCTCCTGCAGCGCGTGTTTCGCCTGCGCACCTGCGAGGACACCGTTTTCGACAACCGCTCGCGGCCCTGCCTCCTGCACCAGATCCAGCGCTGCACGGCGCCGTGCACCGGTAGGATCTCCGCCGAGGCGTACGCGGAGGACGTGCGCAACGCCGTGCTCTTCCTCGAAGGCCGCGAAGACGACGTGGTCGGCAAGCTCACGTCCAAGATGAACGAAGCGTCCGAGACGCGGCGCTACGAGGAAGCCGCCGTGCACCGCGACCAGATCCGTACGCTCGCCCGCATCCAGGCGCGGCAATACGTCGAGTCGAACCGGGGCGTCGACGCAGACGTGGTGGCCTGTGTGATCGAGGGCGACATCGCCTGCGTCAACCTCGTGATGATCCGCGGCGGCCGGCACGTGGGCGACCGCAGCTTCTTTCCCTCCAACGCCGAAGGGGCCGACGAGGCCGAGGTGATCGCCGCGTTCCTCGGCCAGCACTACCTCGAGCAGCCCGTCCCGGCGCTGATCGTCGTCGGACAGGCAATCGAGGGCTCGTTCGAGAACGCCGAGATCATCCATCCTTCGCACGGCGAAAGGCGGGTCTGGCTGGACATGGCGCGCAAGAACGCGCTCCTCGCGATCGGGCAACGGGTGCGCGACCGCGCCACGCAGGAAGGAAGGCTCCAGGCGTTGCGCGAAGCGCTCGGCCTTCCGGAGGGCGCCGGCCGCATCGAGTGCTTCGACATCAGCCATACCATGGGCGAAGCGACGGTCGCCTCGTGCGTGGTCTACGACCGGCAGCAGATGCAGAAATCCGAATACCGGCGCTTCAACATCCGCGACATCACCCCGGGTGACGACTATGCGGCGATGCGCCAGGCGCTCTCCCGCCGCTACGAGCGCGTGACCGCCACGGGCGGCGTGGTCCCCGATCTCGTCCTCATCGACGGCGGCAAGGGGCAGGTCGGCATCGCTTCCGCGGTGCTGCGCGACATGGGCCTGCACCAGGTTTGCGTGGTGGGCGTCGCGAAGGGGCCGGAGCGAAGGCCGGGGATGGAAGAGCTCGTGATCGAGCAGGAAGCGCGCACGCTGCAGCTCGCGCCGACGCACCCGGGCCTGCATCTCATCCAGCAGATCCGCGACGAGGCGCACCGCTTCGCGATCACGGGGCATCGCGCGCGCCGCGGCAAGGCGCGCCGGACTTCGAGGCTCCAGGAGATTCCCGGCATTGGCGCGAAGCGGCGGCAGGCGCTGCTCTCCGCCTTCGGCGGAATGCAGCAGCTTCAGTCGGCCGCGGTGGACGAGATCGCGAAGGTCGCCGGGATCAGCCGGCCGCTCGCCGAGCGGATCTACCGGCACCTGCACGAATCGGTGGCCGCCTGATGGTGTTCCTGAACGTCCCCAACCTGATCACGATGTCGCGGATCATCCTGATCCCGCTCATCATCGGGCTCTTCTACCTGCCGGATGAATGGCTCTCGTTCGACGCGAAGAACGAGCTCGCCACCGCCGTCTTCATCCTCGCCGCGATCACGGACTGGCTGGACGGCTACCTCGCGCGGCGGCTGAACCAGATGTCGGCCTTCGGAGCCTTCCTCGATCCCGTGGCCGACAAGCTGATCGTCGCGGTCGCGCTCGTACTGCTGGTGAGCAAGGACACGCGCGCGCTGATCGTACTCACCGCAGCGGTGATCATCGGACGCGAGATCACCATCTCGGCGCTGCGGGAGTGGATGGCGGAGATCGGCGCGCGGCGCAAGGTCGCCGTATCGCTGCTGGGCAAGTACAAGACCGTCCTGCAGATCGTCGGTCTCTCGATGATGCTGTACCGCATCGACCTGCTGGGGCTGCCCATCTATCGCCTCGGGGTGGGCCTCACCGAGGTGGCCGCGGCCGCCACCCTGGTCTCCATGGTGGCCTACCTGCGGGCGGCATGGCCTGAGCTGCGGCGGTGAGCGGGGCCGGCTGCGCAGAGGCGCAGCGCACAGTCCGGCGAGGGCGTGGGCGGGGCGCCTTGACTTCAATCCGGC
>JAFAGU010000219.1 GCA_019237595.1 Betaproteobacteria bacterium
CTTTTCCTTGAAGGCGCGCAGCTTGTCGAGGTCCACCTTCGGCTCGCCATAGCTCACCCCATGAGCACCGAGCTCGCGCGCTGCATCCATGATGGCGGCCGTGTGCAGCAACGCCTTCGACGGGATGCAGCCCACATTCAGGCAAACGCCGCCGAGCGTCGGATAGCGCTCGACGAGAACAACCTTGAGCCCGAGGTCTGCCGCGCGGAATGCCGCGGAGTAGCCCCCTACTCCTGCGCCTAGTACCGCAACGTCGCACTCGATGTCGGCCGAAGTTGCTCCCCTGTTCACGGGGGCCGGCGAAGCCGCGGGAGGAGATTGCCTAGGTTGTTCGGTGGAAGGGGACTTTTCCGATGACTCCAGGACGAGGATCGCCGAGCCCTTCGAAACCTTGTCGCCCAGCTTGATGTTCAGCTCCTTGACGACGCCGGCGCCGGGCGACGGAATCTCCATCGTCGCCTTGTCCGATTCCAGCGTGATGAGCGACTGCTCCTTGGCGACGGTGTCGCCCGGCTTCACGAGGACCTCGATGACCTCTACTTCCTTGAAATCCCCGATGTCGGGGACCCTCACCTCTTCCCGGGCCATCTAGAGGATCAGCTTTCTGATGTCCGAGAGCACGGAGACGAGATAGCTCGAGAAGCGCGCCGCGGTGGCACCGTCGATCACGCGATGGTCGTACGACAGGGAAAGCGGAAGCATCAACCTCGCCTTGAAAAGGTCTTCGCCCTTTTCGCCCTTCCCCTGGAAGATCGGCTTGTAGAGGCCCCGCGAGACGCCAAGAATTGCCACCTCCGGCGCGTTGATGATCGGCGTAAAGGCCGTGCCGCCGATGCCGCCGAGGCTGGAGATGGAGAAGGTCCCGCCCTGCATGTCCGTGGCCTTCAGCTTGCCGTCGCGGGCAAGCTTCGAGATGTCGGAGAGCTCGTGGGCGATGTCGAACACGCCCTTGCGGTCGGCATCTCGCACCACCGGCACGACGAGCCCGCCCGGCGTGTCGACCGCCACGCCGATGTGGAAGTACTTCTTGATGACGATGTTGTCGCCCGACTTGTCGAGCGAGGCATTGAACTGCGGGAACTGCCGCAAGGCCGTGACGCAGGCCTTGATCATGAAGGCGAGCATCGTGAGCTTGAAGCCCTTCTTTTCCGTCTCGACGGTCTGCGCCTTGCGGAAGGCCTCGAGGTCGGTGATGTCGGCCTCGTCGAACTGCGTGACGTGCGGGATCGAGATCCAGTTGCGGTGCAGATAGGGACCGGAAAGCTTCTGGATTCGCGACAGCGGCCGGGTCTCGATCGGCCCGAACTTGGCGAAGTCCACCTCCGGCCATGCCGGAAGGTTGAACGGCAGGCCGCCGCCGGATTTCGCCTCGCCCCTCGGCGCCTTCGACAAGGCGTTCTTCACGAATCCCTGGACGTCCGCGTGCAGGATGCGGCCCTTGGGGCCGCTCGGCGTGACGCGAGCGAGGTCCACGCCCAGCTCGCGAGCGAACTTGCGCACCGAAGGTGACGCGTGCGGTTTCCCTCCGGTGTCGTCCCGCGCTTCCGCGCGCGCGACCTGCGCCGGCCGGGCGGGTGCCTGTGCTGGCGTGGTAGCCGGAGTCGCGGAGCCGGCAGCCGCAGAACCCGCCGCCGCGCCACCGGAGGGCGAAGCCGCCGTTGAGGACGTCGCGGGCGCCGGCGCGCCCTCCGCCGATTCGAGCAGCAGGATCGCGGAGCCCTTGGAAACCCTGTCGCCGACCTTGACCTTCACTTCCTTGACGACGCCCGCGGCCGGCGCGGGAATTTCCATCGTCGCTTTGTCCGATTCGAGCGTGATGAGCGATTGCTCCTTCGCCACCGCGTCTCCCGGCTTGACGAGGATCTCGATGACTTCGACGTCCTTGAAGTCGCCGATGTCCGGCACCGGAACTGTCTGGGCTGCGGCAGCAGCCGCCGGTGCTTTTTCCGCCGGCCTGGGTTTTTCCTTCGGCGACGATTCCTTCGAGGCGGATTTCCTGTCCGAGCCTTCTAATTCGAGGATCGGCGATCCCTGGGACACCTT
>JAFAGU010000327.1 GCA_019237595.1 Betaproteobacteria bacterium
GCTTCGAGGCGACGAGCCTGCGCAGCCTCACCACCGCGGCGGGCGTGAACCTCGCTGCGGTCCACTACCACTTCGGCAGCAAGGAAGAGCTCTTCCAGGCCGTGCTCACGCGAAGGCTCGACCCGATGAACCAGGAGCGCATCGACCTCCTCGCCAAGGTCGAGCGCGAGGCGGGGGGCAAGCCGGTGACCTGCGAGAAGATCCTGTCTGCGATGCTGATCCCGGCGCTGCGCCTCGCCCGCGACGAGAAACGCGGCGGGAAGAACTTCCTGCGCCTGCTGGGCCGCGCCTATGCGGACCCGGCGCCCTTCATCCGCCACTTCCTCTCGGAGCAGTACGCCGAGATGATCGCCCGCTACAAGGAAGCGTTCCTGGTGGCGCTGCCGCACCTCACGCGCCAGGAGCTCACGTGGCGCCTGCATTTCGTGATGGGCGCGCTCTCGTATACGCTGGCGGGAACGGATGCGCTCAAGCTCTTCACGCAGATGACCCAGATGGAACGGGAGGACGACGAGCTGCTCCTGCAGCGCCTCGCGCCCTTCCTGGTGGCGGGCCTCAAGGCGCCCGCGCTCGGCAACTCACGCAGGCTCGAGCTGGTCTCGGGCGGCCTCTAGGAGAAAAAGACCATGACCCTCGCCGCATCGATCACCCTCGTCGCGTCGATCCTCGCCGCCATCGGCGCCGCCTGGGCGCTCGCCTACCACCGCGCGAACGGCCTCGCGTGGTCGATCGGGCTCGCCGCGGGCGTCGCCGCCCTCGAGTACTTCACCGGCACGCCGTTGGCGGTGCTCACGGTACTTTGGGTGGCGGTCGGCATCTTCGCCGCGCTCTCGATCGTGAAGCCGTTGCGCCGGGCGCTCGTGACGAGCCCCATCTTCGGCCTCTACAAGAAGATCCTCCCGCAGGTCTCGCAGACCGAGCAGGAAGCGCTCGACGCGGGAAGCATCTGGTGGGACGCCGACCTCTTCACGGGCAAGCCCGACTGGAGAAAGATGCTCGCGTACCCGGAGGCGAAGCTCTCCGCCGAGGAGCAGGCCTTCATCGACGGGCCCGTCGAGGAGCTGTGCGGAATGCTGGACGAGTGGGACATCACCCACAACCGCATGGACCTTCCGCCAGAGGTCTGGAAGTTCATCCGCGAGAAGGGCTTCCTCGGCATCATCATCCCGAAGTCGTACGGCGGGCTAGGCTTGTCGGCATTCGCGCACTCCGAGATCGTCACCAAGATCTCTACCCGGAGCGGCACCTGCGCGGTGACGGTGATGGTGCCCAACTCGCTGGGGCCGGGCGAGTTGCTGCAGCACTACGGCACCGAGGCGCAGAAAGACTACTACCTGCCCCGTCTGGCCAAGGGCGTGGAAGTGCCGTGCTTCGCGCTGACCAGCCCGTACGCCGGCTCCGACGCCGGCGCCATTCCGGATTACGGCGTGGTCTGCCGCGGCTCATACACTCACCCGCGCACCGGCGAGCGTTTCGAGAACGTGCTGGGCGTGCGCGTCAGCTGGGAAAAGCGCTGGATCACGCTGGCACCGGTCGCCACCATCCTGGGCCTGGCGTTCAAGATGTACGACCCGGAGCATCTGCTGGGCGACAAGGAAGACATCGGCATCACCTGCGCGCTGGTGCCGACCGAGCACGAGGGCGTCGAGATCGGCCGCCGCCACTTCCCGGGCGGCTCCGCCTTCATGAACGGCCCGACCTGGGGCAAGGATGTATTCATTCCGCTGGACTGGATCATCGGCGGCCGCGATTACGCCGGCCAGGGCTGGCGCATGCTGGTGGAGTGCCTGTCGGTCGGCCGCTGCATCTCGCTGCCGGCGATGTCTGTCGCCTGCGGCAAGTTGACCACTTGGACCACCGGCGCCTATGCCCGCATCCGCGACCAGTTCGGCCTGCCCATCGGCAAGTTCGAGGGCGTGGACGAGGCGATGGCCCGCATCGGCGGCTTCACCTACCAGATGGAAGCCTCGCAGGACCTGGCGCTGACCGCGCTCGACAATGGCGAAAAGCCGTCGGTGCTGTCGGCCATCCTGAAGTACCACAATACCGAGCGCATGCGCAAAACGCTGAACGACGCGATGGATGTGCATGGCGGCAAGACCGTGGTGCTGGGGCCGCGCAACTACCTGGCGCGCGGCTATCAGGCGGTTCCGATCGGCATCACCGTGGAAGGCGCCAACATCCTGACCCGTTCGATGATCATCTACGGCCAGGGCGCGATCCGTTGCCATCCCTTCGTGCTGCGCGAGATGAAGTCGGCAATGGCCAATGACGGCGCCGAGTTCGACAAGGCGATCACCGGCCACATCAACTTCGTGATCAGCAACTTCGTCCGTTCGCTGTGGCTGGGTCTGACCTGCGCCCGCTTCGCGAAGAGCCCGAAGGGCGGCGTCACCGCGGCGTACTACAAGCGCGTCACCCGCCTGTCCAGCGCCTTCGCGCTGCTGTCCGACATGGCGATGTTCAGCTTGGGCGGCTCGCTGAAGTTCCGCGAGAAGCTGTCCGCGCGTCTGGGCGACATGCTGTCTGGCCTGTATATCGCCACGGCCTGCTTGAAGCGCTTCGAGCGCGAAGGCGCGCCGAAGGAAGACATCGCGGTGATGAGCTGGGCGGTGGAGAACGCGCTGTACGATGTCCAGGTGGCGATGGATGGCTTCCTGGCCAACCTGCCCAGCCGCGGTCTGGCCTGGATCCTGCGCCGCGTGATTTTCCCGTGGGGCTTGACCCTGAAGCCGGCCTCCGACCGCGTGGGCACCAAGGTGGCCCGCGCGATGATGGAGCCGGGCGCCACCCGCGACCGCCTGACCCACGGCATGTATGTGCCGAAGTCCGAGGCCGATCCGGTGGGCGTGCTGGACCACGCGCTGCACGCCATTCTGGCCACCGAGCCGGTGGAGCAGAAGCTGCGTAAGTTGGCGCGCGACGGCAAGTTCAAGACCATCACCGCGCGCGAGCGTCTGGCGGAAGCGCTGCAGACCGGCCTGATCAACCAGGAAGAGTTCGACGCGGTCACTCGCGCCCGCAAGCTGAAGCGCGACGTGATCATGGTGGACGACTTCGACAAGAAGCTGGATCAGCATGACGAGCAATTGCTGCAGCGCCTGATTTTCTAAATCCGGCAACGTGCTAACATGCGCCGGATGCCGCACGCATCCGGCGTTGAGCAAAGCGGCCGCGTTTGTTGCGGCCGTTTTTCTCAGCGCTTCGCTTTCAAGGGGGTAGGGGATGGAACAGCAGGAACACCGGACGCCGGTATTGCGGGTGCGCGCCTTGCCCACCAGCACCAATGCCTATGGCCGGGTCCAGGCGGGCTGGCTGATGAGCCAGATCGACATGGCGGGCAGCCTGGACGCCGAGCGCTTGTCCCGTGGCCCGGTGACGACGGTGGCCGTCAACGCCTTCCAGTTCGCCGCTCCCATCCTGTTGGGCGATGTGGTGGATCTGTACGTGGAGCGCCTGCGCATTGGCCAGAAGTCCATCACGCTGAAGATCTCGGTGGAGGCCGAACGCATGGACGGCTCGCACATCCGCATCACCGAGGTGATCGCCACTTTTGTCGCCGTCGATCCCGACGGCAAGTCCAGATTGCTGGGCGATTCCTAGCCTAAATGTGGTGGCGGAAACAAATTGTTGTGGAAATGTTGCATTAAACGTACGTTTGGAACAAAAGCTCTGATATCTGGTTGGATTGCTCTAATTCTCTGGTAGCATCGACGATGATGAGGTCAATGACCGAGTCATCGCTAATGAAAAATATCTAAGCTACAAAAGAGAGGGAAGCATGAAGCTCAAGCATCTCAGCCTGTCCGTGATGATCATGGGCACCGCGCTCGGCCTGGCATCGACTCAGGCTGCGGCCTCGGGTTATCAGTTCGGCTCGCAGAGCGTCTCCGGCCAGGGCACCGCCCACGCCAACGGAGCAGAGGCCAACGATCGTTCCTCCATCTTCACCAACCCGGCCGGCCTGTCCCGGCTGGACGGCACCCAGCTCGTCATCGGCGGTACCCTGGTGGTTCCGCACTCCGAATATACCGATAACGGTTCCAAAAACGTATTGGGCCAGCCCACCGGCGGCGGCAATGGCGGCACGTTCGCCCCCAA
>JAFAGU010000118.1 GCA_019237595.1 Betaproteobacteria bacterium
GAACAGGCGATGCTCGCGCGCGCTTCCTCGGCATGGCCGCCAGCGCTTCTCATCATCGCCGGAGCGCTCCTCGCAACGCTCGCGCCGGTCCGCGGGCTTCCGCTTTTCGGATACGCATCGATCGCATGCCTGCTGCTCGGAAGCGTCGCCTGGATGCCGCGGCTCTCCACGTTCGTCTTCGCCCGCGTGCCGCTACCGCGCGCGGCGCCTGGAACGCTTGCGCTCGCGCAGCTGCGTGGGGCGCCCGGACAGGCGGCGGTCAGCCTCGCGGCCATCGTTGCGAGCTTCTCGCTGATGGCGGCGATGGCCATCATGGTGAGCTCCTTCCGCGTTTCCGTGGACGACTGGCTGAGCGCCGTCCTGCCGGCCGACCTTTACTTCCGCACGGCCGCGTCGGGCGACACTGCCTACCTGGAGCCCGCGCTCGCCGAAACAATCCGTACGCTGCCGCAGGCGGCACGGGTCGATTTCCTGCGCGTGAACCGCGTGCAGCTCGATCCGCGCCGGCCGCCGGTCGCCGTGATCGCGCGGGATCGCGCGGCACGCGCGTTTCCGCCCGTTGGGCGCGCGTACGCCGTGCGGCCAGGCGATCCGCCGCCCATGTGGATCAGCGAAGCCGTGCTCGACGTGTATGGCTGGCGGCCGGGGCAGGCGGTGCGCGTCCCGCTCGCGGGCGCAGAGCGCGAGTTCGTGGTCGCGGGCGTGTTCCGCGATTACGCGCGACAGCATGGAGCGCTCCTCGTCGAGCGGGCCGACTACGTCGCGCTGACAGGCGACCGTCGCGTCAACGATGGCGCGATATGGCTCGCGTCCGGTGCGAGTGCTGTGGAGGCGATGCAGGCGCTGCGTTCCCTGACGGGAACACGAGAGCTCGAGATTTCCGTGCCGGCAGCGATCCGCGAGCAGTCGCTGCGCGTCTTCGACCGGAGCTTCGCAGTCACCTACGCGATGGAAGCGCTCGCGGTGGTCGTGGGCCTTTTCGGTCTCTCTTCGAGCATCGGCGCGATCGTGCTCGCGCGGCGCCGGGAGTTCGGGGTGCTGAGGCACCTGGGCGTGACGCGGTCGCAGATCGGATCGATGCTCGCGTGCGAGGGCGGGCTGCTGTCGCTCCTGGGAACGCTTGCGGGCCTCCTGTGCGGAACGGCGATCAGCCTCGTGCTCGTCTACGTGGTGAACCGCCAGTCGTTCAACTGGGGCATGAGCTTGCATCCGCCGTACGCGCTCCTGGCGGCGCTCGGCGGCATCGTCGTGGTCCTCGGCATCGCGACGGCTTTCTTCTCGGGACGCGAGGCGACGAGCCAGGCCGCGATCCGCTCGGTCAAGGACGACTGGTGAGGCGCCGGGCATTCGTCGCGAGCCTGGCATGGCCATTCGCCGCGCGGGCTGTCGACGGGCAGGCGAAGATCGCGCTCCCGCGAGACGAAGGCGCGCACCCGGATTCGCGCACGGAGTGGTGGTACCTCACCGGGTGGCTCGGCGATAGTCTCGGCTTCCAAGTGACGTTCTTCCGCTTTCGCCGCGATGAGGACACGACTAATCCGAGCGCCTTCACGCCGCGGCAGATCCTGCTTGCGCATGCCGCGCTCGCGGACCCGCGGCGCGGACGCCTCGTCCACGACGAGCGGGCGGCGCGCGAAGGATTCTCGCTTGCCCAGGCGGAACGCGGGCGCGCTTCCGTCTGGATCGATGACTGGCGCCTCGAGCAGGTAGGCGATGGGTATCGCGTGCACCTGCCGGGGCGTGAATTCGACTTCGACCTCTCATTCGCCGGGGGCGGTCTCGTCTTTCAGGGGGACGGCGGCGTCAGTCGGAAGGGGTTCCGGCCGGCAGAGCGCAGCTTCTACTACAGTCGGCCGCAGCTACGCGTCGCCGGGAAGCTGAGCGGCGGCGCCGTGGAAGGCCTCGCCTGGCTCGACCACGAGTGGTCCGACGCGTACGTTCCCCCGGAAGCGTCCGGCTGGGATTGGACGGGCCTCAACCTCGCCGATGGCGGCTCCGTGATGGCCTTCCGGATGCGCGCGAAGGCGGGAGGCGTCCACTACGCCCCTCCGGGCGACTCGTTCACGCCGCTTCGCACCTGGCGCTCGCCTCGCACCGGCATCGAGTATCCCGTGGAGATGCGGGTTCGCCATCGCGATCGCGAGCTCACGCTGAAGCCGCTCATGGACGACCAGGAGTTCGACGCGCGCGCGAGCACCGGCCTCATCTACTGGGAGGGGGCGGTGCGCGCGTACGAGGCGGGGAAGGAAGCGGGGCGCGGCTACCTCGAGCTCACCGGCTACGGCGAGCCGATGAAACTCTAGTCGTTGCCGGCGAGCGATCGCTACAATCGGCGCATGCCGTCGGTTCGCGCGGCGGGGCACGAGCTCCACTACGAATGGATCGGCGAGGCGAAGCGCGGCGCGCCGGTTCTCGTCTTCCTCCACGAAGGTCTCGGTTCGATCGGCCAGTGGCGCGACTTTCCGTCGCGGGTCGCCGCGGCGACCGGATGCAGGGCGCTCGTCTACGAGCGCTACGGCTACGGCCAGTCCGACATCCTTGAAGAGCCGCGGCGTTCGGTACGCTTCATGCACGACGAGGCGCTGCAATCGCTCCCGGAGATGCTGTCCTCGTTGGGGATCGAAAACCCGGTGCTCATCGGGCATTCGGATGGCGCCTCCATCGCGCTCATCTATGCCGGCGCGGGGCACCCGGTACGCGCGCTCGCAGTCATGGCGCCGCACGTCTTCATCGAGCCGGTGTGCATCTCGTCCATCGAGGAGGCGGCCAGGAAGTTCGAGACCACGGACCTGCCGGCGAGGCTCGGCCGCTACCATCGCGACGCCAGGCGGACCTTCTACGGCTGGGCCGACGTGTGGCGGGATCCCGAGTTCGAAGCGTGGGACATCCGGAACGACTATCTGCCGGGCATCCGCTGCCCCGTGCTCGCCCTCCAGGGACGAGAGGACGAATACGGCACGATGGCGCAGCTCGACGAGATCGCGGACCGCGTCAAGGGACCGTGCGAGCTCGTGAAGCTCGAGCGCTGCGGCCACAGCCCGTTTCGCGACCGTCCCGAGGAAACCCTGGCGAGCATCGCCGGTTTCATCGCGCGGTCGTAGACTAATGCCGGAGGAGGAAAAATGAAGAAGCTGCTCTGGCCGCTCGTCGTCCTGTGCGTTTTCCATTCCGCCGAGGCGGCGGCGCAATATCCCTCGAAGCCGATTCGCCTCGTCGTGCCATTCCCGCCCGCCGGCGCGGCGGATCTGGCGGCGCGCGTGGTGGTGAACCCGCTTTCGCAGGGGCTCGGCCAGCCGATCATCGTCGACAACAAGGGCGGCGCCGACGGCGCGATCGCGGGCGTCGAGGTGATGCGCGCGGCGCCCGACGGCTACACGCTGCTCTTCGGTACGAACACCGGCCTCTGCGCCGCCCCGGCCATGCGGCGCACGCCGCCGTACGATCCGCTCGCGGACTTCACGCCGGTGTCGCTCGTGGGCAAGTTCGGCTTCTTCGTCTTCACCCATCCGAGCATTCCGGCGACGACTCTGAAGGAGCTGATCGACTACGTGCGCCAGAACCCCGGCAAGGTCAATTACGGCACCGGCAACAGCACGAGCATCTTCACGACCGCCTCGCTCGCGCAGAACGAGCACCTCGACATGCAGCACATTCCCTACAAGGGCGACGCGCCCGCGTCGGCGGACCTCCTCGCGGGACGGATCCAGTTCCTCATCGGCACGCCGGGCACGACGCTGCAGCACGTGAAGGAAGGGAAGGTCCGCGTCCTCGCCACCCTGCTGCGCAATCGCAGCCCGTTGATCCCGGAGGCGCCGACCTTCCAGGAGCTCGGCCTGAGGCCGATCTCGGTGCAGCCCTATGCCGGCCTCTACGGGCCCAGGGGCCTGCCGCGCGAAATCGTCGAGCGGCTCGCGCAGGAGGTGCAGGCGGTGATGGCGAAGCCGGAAGTGAAGGAGGGCGTCGCTCGGTACGCTTTCGAGGCGCAAAGCTCGACGCCCGCCGAGCTCGCGGCCTTCCACAGGGAGCAGCTGGAGATCTGGAAGCGCTCCGCGCGGGAGCTCAACCTGGTGACGGACTAGTCGACGTAGTTGATGCCGCGGCGCTCCAGCATGCGCAGGAGCGCAGGCCACGTCTTCGTGAGCGCCGGGCGGTTCGGCCGGTTGAACTGCTCGAAGGCGGTCTGGGCGGCCTTGCGCGACATCTGCAGCACGTTCTCGCTGCCGGCCGACATCGCGTCCACCTGGATCTGGCACGCGCAGTCGAGGTAATACATCATCTCCCATGCCTCGTGCACTGTGTGGCCGAGCGTGAGCAGCCCGTGGTTGCGCAGGATCATGGCCTTCGAAGTCTTGCCGAGGTCCTTTGCCATGCGCGTGCGCTCGTCCATCTCGAGCGCGATGCCCTCGTAGTCGTG
>JAFAGU010000175.1 GCA_019237595.1 Betaproteobacteria bacterium
CATCGACCTCGACCGCTACACGACGCTCTTCAAGCAGGACTCGATCGCCAAGCAGCAGGTGGACACGCAGGCGGCGCTCGTGCGCCAGTACGAGGGCATGATCCGCACCGACCAGTCGGCGATCGACAACGCCAAGCTGCAGCTCACCTACGCGCGCATCACGGCGCCGATCGCCGGGCGCCTGGGCCTTCGCCTGGTCGACCCGGGGAACGTCGTGCATGCGTCCGACCAGAACGGCATCGTCGTCATCACCCAGCTCGAGCCGGTGGCGGTCGTGTTCACGATTCCGCAGGACAGCCTGCCGGCGATCATGCGCACGCTGAAGGGGGCGCAGAAACCCGGGGTCGAGGCCTGGGACCGCGAGATGAAGACGAAGCTCGCCACCGGAACGCTCATCACGGTCGACAACCAGATCGACCCGACCACCGGCACGGTGAAGCTCAAGGCGGAGTTCGCCAACCCGGACGGCACGCTCTTCTCGAACCAGTTCGTCAACACGCGCATGCTCGTGGAGACGCGCAAGGACCAGACCGCGGTGCCATCCGCGGCGGTGCAGCGCGGCGCGCAGGGCATGTACGTCTATGTCGCGAAGGACGACAACACGGTCACGGTCCGCCAGGTCAAGGTCGGCCCCGTGGACGCCGGCCTCACCGAGATCGACGGGGGGCTCCAGCCGGGCGAGCGCGTCGTCACCGACGGCGTCGACCGCCTCAGGGAAGGCGCGAAGATCGAGACGGCGCAGCGGCCGAACCTCGACGCGCCGCCTCCGGGCGGAGGGAAGAAGGGGAGCAGAAAAAAAGGCTCGGGATGACGCCGTCCCTGCCCACGTGAACCTCTCACTGCCGTTGTGAATCTTTCCCGCCTGTTCATCCTCCGGCCGGTCGCGACCTCGCTCCTCATGGTCGCCATCCTGATCGCCGGCCTCCTCGCGTACCGGCAGCTCCCGCTCTCCGCCCTTCCCGAGGTCGACTACCCGACCATCCAGGTCGTCACGTTCTACCCGGGCGCGAGCCCCGAGGTGATGACCTCGTCGGTCACCGCGCCGCTCGAGCGCCAGTTCGGCCAGATGCCGGGGCTGAAGCAGATGACCTCCACGAGCTCCGGCGGCGCGTCGGTGATCACGCTGCAGTTCAACCTCGAGATGTCGCTCGACGTGGCCGAGCAGCAGGTGCAGGCGGCGATCAATGCCGGGTCGAATTTCCTGCCCACGGACCTCCCGGCACCGCCGATCTACAACAAGGTGAACCCGGCGGATGCGCCGATCCTCACGCTCTCGCTCACTTCGGCGACGATCCCGCTGCCCGACGTCCAGAACCTGGCGGACACGCGCCTCGCGCAGAAGCTCTCGCAGGTCACCGGCGTGGGCCTCGTCACGCTCGCGGGCGGCCAACGCCCGGCGGTGCGCATCCAGGCGAACCCGAAGGCGCTCGCGGCGAACGGCCTCAACCTGGAGGACCTGCGCGTGGCGATCACCACGGCCAACGTGAACCAGGCGAAAGGCAGCTTCGACGGCCCGCAGCGCGCGTTCACCATCGACGCCAACGACCAGCTGCGCTCCGCGGCGGAGTACGCGAAGGTGATCGTCGCCTACCGGAACGGCGCGCCGGTGGTGGTCTCCGACATCGCCGACGTGAAG
The DNA here is from genome assembly GCA_019237595.1 of Betaproteobacteria bacterium. Classification (GTDB taxonomy): domain Bacteria; phylum Pseudomonadota; class Gammaproteobacteria; order Burkholderiales; family SG8-39; genus SCGC-AG-212-J23. Next base: position 1,637 of record JAFAGU010000175.1, read on the forward strand.
GACGACGCGGAGAACGTGCGCCTCGCCGCGTGGGCGAACGACGTGCCCGCGATCATCCTCAACATCCAGCGCCAGCCCGGCGCGAACGTGATCGAGGTCGTCGACCGGGTGAAGACGCTCCTGCCCCAGCTGCGCGAATCGCTGCCGCCGGGCGTGGACCTCGCACTCCTCACCGACCGCACGGTGACGATCCGCGCTTCCGTGCACGACGTGCAGCTCGAGCTCCTCGTCGCGGTGGCGCTCGTCGTGATGGTGATCTTCCTGTTCCTGCGCACGGCGGCCGGCACCATCATCCCGAGCGTCGCGGTGCCGCTCTCGCTCATCGGCACCTTCGGCATCATGTATCTCGCCGGCTTCTCCATCAACAACCTCACGCTGATGGCGCTCACGATCGCGACCGGCTTCGTCGTCGACGACGCGATCGTGATGATCGAGAACATCGCCCGCTACATCGAGCACGGCATGAAGCCGCTCGACGCGGCGCTGAAGGGCGCGGGCGAGATCGGCTTCACGATCCTCTCGCTCACGTTCTCGCTCATCGCGGTGCTGATCCCGCTCCTCTTCATGGGCGACGTCGTCGGGCGGCTCTTCCGGGAGTTCTCGATCACGCTCGCCGTGTCGATCCTCATCTCGGCCTTCGTCTCGCTCACCCTCACGCCCATGATGGCGGCGCGGCTGCTGAAGCATCGAAAAGAGGAAGCGAAGCCCTCGGGCTGGTTCCAGCGCCTCATCGACCGGTACGGCCAGGGCCTCGAGTTCGTGCTCGACCACCAGAGCGCGACGCTCTGGGTCGCGCTCGGGACGCTCGTGCTGACGGCGCTCCTTTATATCGTCGTGCCGAAGGGCTTCTTCCCGACGCAGGACACGGGCGTGATCCAGGCGATCACCGAGGCGCCGCAGTCGGTGTCCTTCGCCTCCATGCGCGAGCGCCAGCTCGCCCTCACGCGCGCGATGATGGCCGACCCGTCGGTGGAGAGCATCTCGTCCTTCATCGGCGTCGACGGGCAGAACACGACGCTCAATTCCGGGCGCATGCTCATCAACCTCAAGGCGCACTCCGACCGGCCGGGCGTCACCGACGTCATGAAGTCGCTCGCCGACCGCGCCGGCCAGCTGGAAGGCATCACGCTCTACCTGCAGCCGGTGCAGGACCTCACGGTCGAGGACCGCGTGAGCAAGACCCAGTACCAGTTCACGATCGAGGCCGGCAGCGCCGCCGAGCTCTCCGAGTGGACGCACAAGCTCCTCGACCGCCTGCAGACGCTTCCGGAGCTTGCCGACGTCACGAGCGACCTCCAGGACCAGGGCCTCCAGGCCTACGTCGACATCGATCGCGACACCGCGGCGCGCCTGGGCGTGACGCCGGCCGCGATCGACAACGTGCTCTACAACGCCTACGGCCAGCGGCTCGTCTCGACGATCTTCACGCAGTCGAACCAGTACCGCGTCGTGCTCGAGGTGAAGCCCGGCTTCGCCGCGGGCCCGCAGGCGATCGGCGAGCTCTACGTCCCCTCGCTCACGGGCCAGCAGGTGCGGATCGGCACGCTCGCGAAGATCGTCGAGCAGCCCTCCTCGCTCGCGGTGAACCACCTCGGGCAGTTCCCCGCCGCGACGATCTCGTTCAACCTCGCGCCGGGCGCGGCGCTCGGCCACGCGGTGAAGGCGATCGAGTCGGCGGAGCGCGACGTCGGCGTGCCGCCGGGCGTGCGCACGAGCTTCCAGGGCGCGGCGCTCGCCTTCCGCGCCTCGCTCTCGAACACCCTGTGGCTCATCCTCGCCGCGGTGGTCACCATGTACATCGTGCTGGGCGTGCTCTACGAGAGCTACATCCACCCGGTGACCATCCTCTCCACCCTGCCCTCCGCCGGCGTGGGCGCGCTGCTCGCGCTCCTCATCGCGAGGCAGGACCTCGGCATCGTCGGCATCATCGGCATCATTCTCCTCATCGGCATCGTGAAGAAGAACGCGATCATGATGATCGACTTCGCGCTCGAGGCCGAGCGCGTGGAGAAGAAGCCGCCGCGCGAGGCGATCACGCAGGCCTGCCTGCTCCGCTTCCGCCCGATCCTCATGACCACCGCGAGCGCGCTCCTCGCCGGCCTGCCGCTCATGCTCGGCACGGGCGTGGGGTCAGAGCTCCGCCACCCGCTCGGCCTCACGATGGTCGGCGGCCTCATCGTGAGCCAGGTGCTGACACTCTTCACGACGCCGGTTATCTACCTCTGGTTCGACCGCCTCGCCCTTCGCTTCCGGAAAACGGAGGCGACCATATGAGACGCTGCATTGCCGCCCCCATGACTCCTGTGAGACGCGGCATTGCCGCCCCCCTGACAAGGGGGGCAGCGAGCGAAGCGAGCGGGGGGTTGGCTTTTGTACACCGACATTGCGCGGACGGAAGCACTCGCATCGATGGGCGTCCGCGTGCTTCGCTTCACCAACCTGGAAGTCATGCAATCCTTCGAGTCTGTTTGCTTGAATATCAAACAGGCTCTCAAAACGTAACCCCCCGTTCGCCTCATTTAACAATGAGGGCTCACGCCCCCCTTGTCAGGGGGGCGGCAGCACATCGGCCATGAACATCTCCGAGCCCTTCGTCCGGCGTCCGGTCGCCACCACGCTCCTCACGATCGGGATCGCGCTCGCCGGCATGGTGGCGTTCCGCCAGCTCCCGGTCGCGCCGCTGCCGCAGGTCGCCTTCCCGACCATCGCGGTCAGCGCGAGCCTGCCCGGGGCGAGCCCCGACGTGATGGCGGCGACGGTGGCGATGCCGCTCGAGCGCTCGCTCGGCCGGATCGCCGGTCTCACCGAGATCACCTCCACCTCGTCGCTCGGCTCCACGCGCGTGACGCTCCAGTTCGAGCTCTCGCGCAACATCGACGCCGCGGCGCGCGAGGTCCAGGCCGCGATCAACGCGGCGCGCAGCCAGCTCCCGACGAGCCTGCCCAGCAACCCGACCTACCGGAAGGCGAACCCGGCCGACGCGCCGGTGATGATCCTCGCCCTCACCTCGCAGCAGTACGGGCAGGGACGCATGTACGACTACGCGCAGACCGTGCTCGCGCAGAAGCTCTCGCAGATCCAGGGCGTGGGCCAGGTCGATATCGGCGGGAGCTCGCTCCCGGCCGTGCGCGTCGAGACCAATCCCGCCGCGCTCGCGCGCTACGGCATCGCCGCCTCGGACGTGAGCGCCGCCATCAACGCCAACAACGCCAACCGGCCGAAAGGCGTCGTCGAGGCGGACCAGCGGGCGTGGCAGATCTACGCCAACGACCAGTCGCAGAGCGCGGCCGAATACCTGCCGCTCATCATCGCCTACCGGAACGGCGCCGCCGTGCGGCTCTCCGACGTGGCGCAGGTCACCGATTCGGTCCAGGACCTGAGGAACGCCGGCTCCGCGAACGGCCGGCCTTCGGTGCTCCTCATCATCCGCACGCAGCCCGACGCCAACATCATCGAGACCGTCGACCGCATCATGGACCTGATGCCGCTCATGCGGGCGTCGATCCCGGCGGCGATCAACCTCGACGTGATGATGGAGCGCACCTCCACCATCCGCGCCGCCGTGCGCGAGGTCGAGCGCTCGCTCCTCATCGCCATGGTGCTCGTGATCCTCGTCGTGCTCGTCTTCCTGAGGAGCGTGCGGGCGGCGATCATCCCGGCGGTCGCCGTCCCGGTTTCGCTGGTGGGCACATTTTCCGTGATGTACCTCGCCGGCTTCAGCATCAACAACCTCTCGCTCATGGCGCTCACCGTGGCGACCGGCTTCGTGGTCGACGACGCGATCGTCGTGCTGGAGAACACCGCGCACCACATCGAGCAGGGCATGCCGCCCTTCCAGGCCGCGCTCCTGGGCGCCCGCGAGGTCGGGTTCACCGTGCTCTCCATGAGCCTCTCGCTCATCGCGGTATTCATCCCGATCCTGCTGATGGGCGGGATCGTCGGGCGGCTCTTCCGCGAGTTCTCGATCACGCTCTCGGTCGCCGTGCTCGTCTCGCTCGTCGTCTCGCTCACGACGACCCCGATGATGTGCTCGCGCATGCTGCGCAAGCAGGCGCCGCCGAGCGAGGAAGGAAGGATCGCGAGGCTCGCGGAGCGGGGCTTCGCGTATTTCTCGGGCGGCTATGCCTCGAGCCTGAAATGGTCGCTGCGGCATCCGCTGCTCATCCTCGTCATCCTGCTCTGCACGGTCGGCCTCAACTTCTTCCTGTACGCGAAGATCTCCAAGGGCTTCTTCCCGCAGCAGGACACCGGCAGGCTCTTCGGCAACATCCGCGCCGACCAGGGCATTTCCTTCCAGGCCATGCGCCAGAAGCTTTCCGACTTCGTCGAGATCGTGAAGGCGGACCCGGCGGTGGAGATGGTCACGGCGTTCACCGGCGGCGGGCAGAGGAACCGCGGCAACATGTTCATCCAGCTGAAGCCCCTCGAGGAGCGCAAGGTCGGCGCCGAGCAGGTGGTCACGCGGCTGCGCGCCAAGCTCGCCAAGGAGCCCGGCGCGCAGCTCTTCCTCGCGCAGGCGCTCGACGTCCGCGCCGGCGGCCGCGCGAGCGACTCGAACTACCAGTTCACGCTCATGGCGGACGACGTGGACCAGCTGCGCCTGTGGGCGCCTCGCCTGGAACGCGCGCTGAACGACGTGCCCGACGTCGCCGACGTCTCGAGCGACCAGGAGGTGAAGGGGCTGCAGACCTCGCTCGTGATCGACCGCGACACGGCGGCCCGGCTCGGGTTCGGTCCCAAGCAGATCGACCAGGCGCTCAACCTCGCCTTCGGGCAGGCGATCGTCTCGACGATCTACCGCGAGCTCAACCAGTACCGGGTCGTCCTGGAAGCGGCGCCGCGGTACTGGCAGAGCCCCGAGGGCCTGCAGGACATCAACCTGCTCTCGCCCACCGCCGGGCTCATCCCGCTCTCCACCTTCGCGCGCTGGGAGACGACGAACACGGCGCTCTCGATCAACCACCAGAGCCAGTTCGTCGCCTCGACGATCTCCTTCAACCTGCCCGACGGCGTCTCGCTCTCGCAGGCGACCGCGGCGGTGCGCGCCACGATGGAGCGGATCGGCATGCCGGCGACCATCCACGGCTCCTTCCAGGGCACGGCGCGCCAGTTCACCGAGTCGCTCGCGAGCCAGCCCTACCTCATCCTCGCCGCGCTGGTCGTGATCTACATCGTGCTCGGCATGCTGTACGAGGACCTCGTGCACCCGATCACGATCCTCTCGACGCTGCCTTCGGCCGGCGTCGGCGCGCTCCTCGCCCTGATGCTCTTCGGGAAGGAGCTCAACATCATCGCGATGATCGGCGTGATCCTGCTGATCGGCATCGTGAAGAAGAACGCGATCATGATGATCGACCTCGCGATCGAGAAGCAGAGGCTCGCGAGCGAGAATCCGGTCGAGGCGATCTACGACGCCGCGACGCGGCGCTTCCGCCCGATCATGATGACCACCTGCGCCGCCCTCTTCGGCGCCGTGCCGCTCGCCGTGGCGTACGGCTACGGCTCGGAGCTTCGCCAGCCGCTCGGGATCTCCATAATGGGGGGCCTGATCCTCTCGCAGCTCCTCACGCTCTACACCACGCCGGTGGTGTACCTGTACCTGGAACGCGCCCGCGCCCGGGTTTCGCGTTGGAAAAAGCCGCGGGTCCAGCCGGCATGAGAAGAGCGCTCGCCCTGCTGCTGCTCCTGAGCGGCTGCGCCGTCGGACCGGACTACAAGCGCCCCGACACCCCGCCCGCACCAGCCTTCAAGGAGACGCCGCCCGCCTGGAAGAACGCGGAGCCGGGCGACGCGCTCGGCAAGGGCAGGTGGTGGGAGATGTTCGGCGATCCGGAGCTCTCCGCGCTCGTCGAGAAAATCGAAGGCGCGAACTTCTCGCTCGCCGCCGCGGAGGCGCAGTTCCGGCAGGCCCAGGCCGCCGTCGCGATCGCCCGCGCGCCGCTCCTGCCTTCGATCGACTTCAGCGGCTCCGCGGTGCGCAACCGCTCGCCCTCCGGCGTCATCGGAGGCACGACCGCCGGCCGCACGGTGACCACGCGCGCGGCCTCGTTCTCGGCGAATTGGGAGGCAGACTTCTGGGGCCACATCCGCCGGCAGGTGGAAGCGGCGGAGGCGTCCCTCGAGGCGAGCGAGGCGAGCTATGCCTCGGCTCGCCTGTCGCTGCAGTCGCAGCTCATGACGGCGTACTTCCAGCTGCGCACGATCGACCTGCAGAAGCGGCTCCTCGACGAGACGGTGGACGCGCTCAGGAAGTCGCTCGAGCTCACCAACAACCGGTACAACGTCGGCGTCGCCGCGAAGGCCGACGTGGTCCAGGCCGACGCGCAGCTGAAGAGCACGCTCGTGCAGGCGGTGGACCTCGGCGTGCAGCGCGCGCAGCTCGAGCACGCGATCGCCGTGCTCACCGGCGTGTCGCCCGCCGAGCTCGCCATAGCGCCCAACTTCACCTACCAGGCGCAGCTTCCGGCCGTGCCGCCGGGCCTGCCCTCGGAGCTCCTCGAGCGGCGTCCGGACGTCGCCCAGGCCGAGCGCAACATGGCGGCGGCGAACGCGCAGATCGGCGTGGTGAAGTCGGCGCTTTTCCCCACCGTCACCCTCTCAGGGCAGTACGGGTGGCGCACCGCCGATCCGACGATCGGGCTCCTCAACGTCGCCAACCGGTTCTGGTCGCTCGGGCCCTCGGTGGCGTACAACGTCTTCGACTTCGGGCTGCGCCGCGCGCAGACCGAGCAGGCGATCGCCGCCTACGACGCCCAGGTGGCCAACTACCGCCAGGCGGTGCTCACGGCGTTCGGCAACGTCGAGGACAACCTCGCCGCGCTGCGCATCCTCGAGGAGGAAGCGGCCGCCGAGCGCGACGCCGTGGATGCGGCGCGGCTCTCGCTCGAGCTCACGATCAACCAGTACAAGGCCGGAACGGTGAGCTACCTGAACGTCGTCAC